>NZ_JBJUSE010000003.1:0-196071 GCF_046098135.1 Streptococcus sp. ST16
GACAAGCAAAAAGTAACCTATACCATCATCGATGATACAACTAATACCACTTTGGAAGATAAGAAAGAGCTTACAAGTGGGAACTCTGATACTCCTCTTCCAAATGGTACAGAAGCGAAGTATGATTCAATCGTAGCTGCTTACCTAGCTCAAGGTTATGAATTGGTTTCGAAAGACCAGCTTCCAGCCAAGTTTGACCTTGATAGTAGCTATGACCAAAATGTAGTAGTTCACGTGAAACACAAAGTGTCAACTTCTACAGAAACCAAGACTGTAACGCAAACGATTAACTACGTCTACGAGGATGATAATACACCAGCAGCTCCAGAGAAGAAAACGACCTTGACTTTCTCTAGAGAAGTGAAAACAGATGAAGTGACGAAGGATGTTACACCGGGGGTTTGGGCACCATCTACTGGCACCTTCCCAGAGGTAGTTTCTCCAACTGTTGATGGCTACACACCAGATAAGGCTAAAGTTGACGCAGAAAACGTAACTGCGGATCAGGCTGACATCAAGGTTACGGTTAAATACAAGGCCGACAAGCAAAAAGTAACCTATACCATCATCGATGATACAACTAATACCACTTTGGAAGATAAGAAAGAGCTTACAAGTGGGAACTCTGATACTCCTCTTCCAAATGGTACAGAAGCGAAGTATGATTCAATCGTAGCTGCTTACCTAGCTCAAGGTTATGAATTGGTTTCGAAAGACCAGCTTCCAGCCAAGTTTGACCTTGATAGTGGCTATGACCAAAATGTAGTAGTTCATGTGAAACATGGTACAAGCTCTAGCCAAGAAAATAAAGCAGTAAGCATGACCGTTCGTTACCATGGTGCAGGTAGCCAAACACCAGCTGACCAAGTACAAATAGCGACTTGGACTCGTACCGTGACGACAGACAAGGTGACTGGCTCTGTTGTGAACACCACAGATTGGACAAGTGACAAAGCCAACTATGATGCTGTGCCATCGCCAGTGATTCCAGGTTACACAGTGGATATTGCGACCGTTCCATCAGAAGCAGTTACCCAAGAAAACATTGTTAAAGACGTTCATTATACTGCTCAGAATACAGCTCAAACCCAAAAGGTTACCTACACAGTTGTAGATGAGACAACCGGTCAGACTCTGGAAAATCAAGTTGAATTGACAAACGGTGAGTCAGGTACTTCTCTTCCAGCTGCTGCTCAAACGAAATACGACACTGTGATTGCAAGTTATTTGGCACAGGGTTACGAAGTGGTTTCCAAGGATGAATTGCCAGCTCAGTTTGATACCGACAGTAGCGTAGACCAAAACGTGGTAATTCGCTTGAAACACAAAACTGTTTCAGTTGAGGAAACCAAACAAGTAAGCATGACTGTTCGCTACCATGGTGCAGGTGGTCAAACCCCAGCAGACAAGGTACAAACAGCGACTTGGACACGTACCGTAACGACAGACAAGGTAACTGGCTCTGTTGTGAGCACGACGGATTGGAGAAGCGACAAGGCAAACTACGATGCAGTTCCATCACCAGTGATTCCAGGTTACACTGTGGATGTTGCGATTGTTCCATCAGAAGTTGTTACCCAAGAAAACATTGTTAAAGATGTTCATTATACTACGGTTCCAGTAGCACCAGAAGTCCCTAATACTCCTGATACTCCAGTTAAACCAGGGGCACCAACGACACCGTTCACACCAGAACACCCAGCACATACTCTCCCACGAACAGGTGAATCTCAGGTTGGTTCAAGCCTTGTGACGCTGACAGGTCTAGGCTTGCTTCTATCAGTTCTTGGTTTGGCAGGACGTCAGAAAAAAGAGGACGAATAACTTTTTATAAGTTGTAAAAAGTCAGGTCTTTCATTGAAGAAATACTAGAAATAGTTTAAAGATGAATGATTTAGTGGAAAAATGAGCCCCGCAGGCAACCTCAGTTAGTTGACTTGTGGGGCTTTTCCCTTGTTTTGAGGAATGAGACTCAGAAAGGAGCAAGTGCAAATAGAGACTTTTGGTCGCTGAAATAGAAGCGAGGCGAAATCACTAAATGATTCCGCCTCGTTTCTATTTTAAATCTTGCACGGAGCTTATATCTTTCGGTTTTTCTTACTGTAAAAGGTTCCTGCTAAAAGACCGAGAATAGCTGGTGCTACCGCAATAAGTGTTAGTGAAACCCATTCTGCTGTAATAAACCGTTCACCAAAAACGACAAATGGAATGAGCCAGTTAAAAATCCCTGTAAATGGGAAGAACCATTTATAACAAACCCTTCTTTTACCAGCAGAAAAGCCACATAACAATTCGACACTAGGAGCCAAAAGGTAAAAATAAAGCAGGCTGTAGCCCATCTCTTCCCCTATAATCCTACTTAATCCCCAACAATAGCACGAGGGCATAAAAGGCGTCTTAATCAATTGTTTCGTGTTCAACCTCCTGTCCCAAATCCGGTATAATCATTGTTTCAATAATGTTTTCGACAAGCGAAGTAAATTGCCAAAAGAATAAAGGTAGGGATATTTGCAAACAAAAAAGTTAAGGAAATCAGACAGAAAATCTCCCACCAGGTTATGTTGTTAGTTAAGGCCAGAGAGAAGATTGTCAATAAAGAAAAGCAATAAGTTATGCCTGGCAGTATGAAACTCAGCTACTTACTTTCTTTTTTGGAGAGAAAAATCTGTAATAGGATTCCTCCAGTCAGGATTGGCAATATGATAAATGAAACGATTACGGTTCTCATTTGTTTCAACTCCCTCCATCATTTTGATATTCAGACGTTACTATGTCAGACGAATCAAAGGAATAGATGTATTGGAGCTTATAAGCGCAGTTTCTTTACCTACAGTCTCCAGAATACCCATTTCATATTGAAAGTAACACTAAATAAAAAAGTCAATCAAGAGATTAATGCTTAAGAGAGATGGAGGATTGCTACCCTCTTATTCCTAAGTTCTAAAACATCTATATAAGATATTTTGAACTGACTATTATCCCCATTCTTTTCAGAGCTATCTCTGAGAGCAAGGAGTACAATAGAAAAAATAGCTTGGAAGGAGTATAATGAAGGTATAAAGATAGTTTGGAGGTCTGACCATGAAAAAGCTACTACTAGTCCTAGCTACTAGCATGCTAGTCTTATCTGCCTGCCATAAAATGACAGAGGATGGAGCAACTAGTCCGTCAATACCAAGGGAGCAACAAACCAAGGAAACAACCAACTATTTTCACTATTTAGCAGATTCCTATCGAAAAGCTCTTTCGCACGAAAAAGAATCCAAGGATACAACTGTTCAGTCATCGATGGCTGCCACAGTTGCAGCCATGGAAGAACTCCAGTTATCTAATCCGACTGATCAAGCCTTGATTATGAAGAACTACTCAGATTTTCATAAGCTGATCCAATACAACACCGAAAAGTGGGAAGAAGAGTTTGCAAGTTGGGCTTCTTCTATGGGGCGGTTCTATCATAGACTAGAGCATAGAAATTTTGATGAAAAGAATGATCTCATCAAAAAATTAGAAGCAACAACTGTCTCTCAGAAAAGTGTCAAATGGAATGTTTTTGGAGTATCGAGTGACAATGCCTATGATTACTTGGTTTTGGATGCCTACTATGACAATCAGGACAAACATTTCTACCTATTTACACTGAAGGATGGGCAAGCACAGGTCTTGCATACCGATAAGACACTGGAAACTATCTCTACTGCAAATTTTGAAGAGACTGAGAATACAGATTTAGCGCAACGTTTTAAGGAATTTCTATTAAAAACAAGTGTAACTACAGAGAGCGAGCTAGATACAGATAATAGTTCTTTAATAGACAAGATAAAAACAGCCATGGAATCCTATTCGGATAGTAAAGGTGAAAGATTTAAGTCGACTAGCCTAGCAACATATGGTCGTTATTATGGGCTTGCAGTGCCAGACCAGATTATGCAATTTGGGCAAGTGGATGGAATGAACTATACTTTTAAATGGTATGGGTATATTGCAGGTTCAGGTTCTGGGCGGTTTGAAATCTTAGCTTGCTATGTGAATGAAGCAGAGACAGAGGTGATTCTCTTTGGCTACAAGGATGGTAACCCTGCTCTTTTACACACCGAAGGAAGACCAGAGATTGATAAAAATGAATCAGGGGCTATCATAAATGCCCAGGTTCATTTTGTCGAGTTTCATCACCCAATATTAGAACAAGTTTTCAAGTAACAAATATGGGCAATACCTCTTGCAAGCAAGACGTTTCTCGTGAAACACACTTCTTATAGAAAAAACTTCTCCACATAAAATAATTTGTGGAGTTTTTTCTATAATTAGTAGTTTAACCTAGCCATCAATTAGGAGTATACTAATAATGTAATCGTTATCAAACCTAAAAATTCGATGAAATCAGTTTTTAGGAATAAAAAGGGAGGAAATTATGAAAAAGTTTTCAAAGACCTTGAGAGATAACTGGATCTTTCTCTTGATGGTTTTACCAGGGGCACTCTGGTTGATTCTATTCTTTTACATTCCAGTATTTGGGAATGTGGTCGCCTTTAAAGACTACCATATGACCAGTAATGGTTTCATAGATAGTATTGTGAATAGTAAATGGGTCGGGTTAGATAATTTCAGATTCTTGTTTAGTTCAAAAGATGCCTTTATCATCACTCGAAATACTGTCCTCTACAATCTCGGCTTTATCTTTATCGGTTTGATTGTATCAGTAGGGATTGCCATTATCCTCAGCGAGCTCCGCTCTAAGAGAATGGTTAAGATTTTCCAAACGTCTATGTTGTTCCCTTACTTCCTGTCATGGGTTATCATCAGTTTCTTTACAGATGCCTTCCTAAACATTGACAAAGGGGTCTTCAACCATTTCCTAACATCCATTGGCATGAAGGAAGTCAACTTCTACGCTGATTTAGGCATTTGGCCATACCTTCTCCTTTTCCTAGGTATTTGGAAAGGCTTTGGATATAGCAGTGTCATGTACTATGCGACAATCATGGGAATCGACCCAACCTACTACGAAGCAGCAACAGTGGACGGGGCTAGCAAGTGGCAACGTATACGCAACGTAACCATTCCTCAGTTGACTCCACTTGTAACAGTTTTGACAATTCTTGCAGTCGGAAACATCTTCCGCGCAGACTTCGGTCTCTTCTATCAAATCCCACACAATGCTGGTCAGCTTTACAATGTAACTAACGTTTTGGACGTCTATGTCTTTAATGGTTTGACTCAGACAGCAGATATCGGTATGGCTTCAGCAGCCGGTCTTTACCAATCCGTTGTTGGTTTGATACTGGTTATCCTATCAAACTTGCTTGCAAGACGAGTCGATCCAAACTCCGCTTTGTTCTAGAAAGGAGGAGAATATGACAAAAAAGAAAATTAAAAAAGAAAAAATCGATAATGTCGGCATTCACTCCTTCAGTAAGAAAGCAGATATCTTCTTTAGTATCATCTCTGGTTTGATCGCTCTTTCTTGTATCTTGCCCTTTATCTTCGTTATCATCATTTCGGTGACAGACGAAAAGAGCATTCTCCAGTATGGATATAGCTTTTTCCCTTCGAAGTTCGGTGTAGATGGATTCCAGTTCTTGGCTCAGTTTAAAGATAAGATCCTCCAAGCGCTCTTTATCTCAGTTTTTGTAACAGTAGTCGGGACAGTGACCAACGTATTCATCACGACAACCTACGCCTACGCCATCTCACGGACAACCTTTAAGTACCGCAGATTCTTTACGATCTTTGCCCTTCTTAGTATGTTGTTCAATGCTGGTTTGGTACCAGGCTATATTGTGGTCACTCGTTTGCTTCAACTTGGTGATACCGTTTGGGCCTTGATTGTTCCAATGCTTCTCTCACCATTCAATATCATCTTGATGCGTTCCTTCTTCAAGAAGACCATTCCAGAAGCTATTCTTGAATCTGCTCGTATCGATGGTGCCAGCGAAGCCCGGATCTTCTTCCAGATCTGTTTGCCATTGTCCCTTCCAGGTATCGCAACCATCACGCTTTTGACAGCTCTTGGTTTCTGGAACGACTGGTTCAACGCCCTTCTTTACATCAAGAGTGACAACTTGTATCCATTGCAATATTTGCTCATGCAAATCCAGCAAAATATGGACTACATCGCAAAAGCAGTCGGCCTATCTGGTCAACTGGGAGTTGCTCTTCCAAAAGAAACAGGTCGTATGGCCATGGTTGTGGTTGCAACCCTTCCAATCGCGATTCTCTATCCTTTCTTCCAACGCTACTTTGTTAAAGGTTTGACCATCGGTGGTGTGAAAGAATAGCACTTGCTGAGAAACACCATTTCTCTCTTCCCAACTTCATCTTAGTGATTGAAGTAAAAATCATTAAATCGTTTATAAGTTTAAAAACAAAAAAAGGAGTTTTTATCATGAAAAACTGGAAAAAATATGCTTTTGCATCTGCTAGCGTAGTCGCTTTGGCTGCAGGTCTTGCTGCTTGTGGAAACCTTACAGGTAACAACAAAAAAGCTGCTGATACTACTTCAGGTGAAAAACCTGTTATCAAAATGTACCAAATCGGTGACAAACCAGACAACTTGGATGAATTGCTAGAAAATGCAAACAAAATCATCGAAGAAAAAGTCGGTGCTAAATTGGATATCCAATACCTCGGATGGGGTGACTATGATAAGAAAATGTCCGTTATCACATCATCTGGCGAAAACTATGATATCGCATTTGCATCTAACTATGTCGTAAATGCTCAAAAAGGTGCTTATGCTGACTTGACTGATTTGTACAAGAAAGAAGGAGCAGAGCTTTACAAAGCACTTGACCCAGCTTACATCAAAGGGAACACTGTAAACGGTAAAATCTATGCAGTACCAGTTGCAGCTAACGTTGCGTCATCTCAAAACTTTGCCTTCAACGGAACTCTTCTTGAAAAATATGGTATCGACATTTCAGGTGTCACTTCATACGAAACACTTGAACCAGTCTTGAAACAAATCAAAGAAAAAGCTCCAGATGTAGTGCCATTTGCGGTTACGAAGAACTTTATCCCATCTGATAACTTTGACTACCCAGTACCAAACGGACTTCCATTTGTTATCGACCTTGAAGGAGACACCACTAAGATCGTAAACCGTTACGAAGTACCTCGTTTCAAAGAACACTTGAAGACTCTTCACAAATTCTATGAAGCTGGATACATTCCAAAAGACGTAGCAACAAGCGACACTTCATTTGACCTTCAACAAGATACTTGGTTCGTTCGTGAAGAAACAGTAGGACCAGCTGACTACGGTAACAGCTTGCTTTCACGTGTTGCTAACAAAGACATCCAAATCAAACCAATCACTAACTTTATCAAGAAAAACCAAACAACACAAGTTGCCAACTTTGTTATCTCAAACAACTCTAAGAACAAAGAAAAATCAATGGAAGTGTTGAACCTCTTGAACACTAACCCAGAACTCTTGAACGGTCTTGTTTACGGTCCAGAAGGCAAGAACTGGGAAAAAGTTGAAGGTAAAGAAAACCGTGTACGCGTTCTTGATGGCTATAAAGGAAATACTCACATGTCAGGTTGGAACACAGGTAACAACTGGATCCTTTACATCAACGAAAACGTTACAGACCAACAAATCGAAGATTCTAAGAAACAATTGGCAGAAGCCAAAGAATCTCCAGCGCTTGGATTCATCTTTAACACTGACAGTGTGAAATCTGAAATTTCAGCAATTTCTAACACAATGCAACAATTCGATACAGCTATCAACACTGGTACTGTAGACCCAGATAAAGCTATTCCAGAATTGATGGAAAAATTGAAATCTGAAGGTGCCTACGAAAAAGTATTGAACGAAATGCAAAAACAATACGACGAATTCTTGAAAAACAAAAAATCATAAGCTCGATTGATTTCGTGTATTCATTCCTAATTCCTAAAAATGTGATCACTGCCTTCTCTAGTTCTCTAGGGGAGGTAGTGATTTTTAGGATGTAAAAATGAAAAGGGTAGTTCTAAGAGTTTTGGAGATGTGATATACATGTATCTACAGGAGGTCCGTTATGAAAAAATATCGTCTTCTTTTCAAAATGAGTGCTGTCTTCTCTTACCTATTTTTCGTATTTGGTCTTTCTCAGCTGACGTCTATTGTTCAAAATTATTGGCAATTTTCTTCTCAGGTAGGAAATTTCTTCTGGATTCAAAATATCTTAAGTATGCTATTTAGTGGAGTCATGATTTGGATTCTGCTTAAGACAGGCCATGGTTATCTCTTTCGCATTCCAAGAGAAAAATGGCTTTGGTATTCGATTTTGACAGTATTAGTGGTAGTGCTCCAGATCTCTTTTAACGTTCAGACAGCTAAATATGTTCAGTCAACTGCGGAAGGTTGGGCTGTATTGATTGGTTATAGTGGGACTAACTTTGCAGAGCTAGGTATTTATATAGCCCTGTTCTTTCTGATTCCACTGATGGAAGAGTTAATCTATAGAGGATTACTGCAACACGCCTTTTTTAAAGATTCGAGATTTGCTCTTGATTTGCTTCTTCCGTCTATTTTATTTGCTCTCCCTCATTTTTCAAGCCTGCCTAGTCTGTTAGATATCTTCGTCTTTGCAACATTTGGAATCATTTTTGCTGGTTTGACCCGCTATACCAAGAGCATTTATCCTTCCTATGCGGTGCATGTGATCAATAATATTGTAGCGACATTACCATTTTTGCTGACTTTTTTACATAGGGTGTTTGGATAAAATACTGGCGAGAGTTAGGAATTATAGTGTTTCAATTTATAAGCGAATTTCAGGAGGGAAATGAGTATGACACCATTAAAATGGTTTGCTGGAGGAAGTGAAAGACGTTGTGAAGCCATGACTATCATTGATCATCTATTGGAAGATATAAAGGCTGCGCCTCAACTTGCTCCCTTGAAAAATCAGTTAGTGATTTATAAAAAACGATTAGAGGATGGTGGGACCTCTACTCCATTTATTCTGAGCCAAATGAATGTTGACATCTCGCGTGTATTGATTGAAAACAAGCTAAGTTTGTCAGAAAGTCAAGCCGAGCAGATCAAAAAATTGAGAGAATTATCGGCGATTCGCTATGGTTACTGATGAAGTGCAATGGCAGGTCTCTCTACAATTTCCGGTCAAATAAATTGCATTCGTTTTTTCAAGTGGGTATACTAGAATAGTTGAATGAAAAATTCTGAAAATTTAAGAATAGAAAAGAGAACAAATCTTATGGCAAAAGATATTCGTGTCTTACTTTACTACCTCTATACTCCAATTGAAAATGCAGAGCAATTTGCGGCAGATCACTTGGCTTTCTGTAAATCAATCGGTCTCAAAGGCCGTATCCTAGTCGCTGACGAGGGAATCAACGGAACAGTTTCAGGTGACTACGAAACAACTCAAAAATACATGGACTACGTTCACAGCCTCCCAGGAATGGAAGACCTCTGGTTCAAGATTGACGAAGAAAATGAACAAGCCTTCAAGAAGATGTTTGTTCGCTACAAGAAAGAAATTGTCCACCTTGGTTTGGAAGACAACGACTTTGATAATGACATCAACCCACTTGAAACGACGGGTGCTTACTTGTCTCCAAAAGAGTTCAAAGAAGCCCTTCTTGATGAAGATACAGTGGTCCTTGACACGCGTAACGATTATGAGTACGACCTAGGACATTTCCGTGGGGCTATCCGTCCAGACATCCGCAACTTCCGTGAGTTACCACAGTGGGTCCGTGATAACAAGGAAAAATTCATGGACAAGCGTGTCGTAGTTTACTGTACAGGTGGAGTTCGCTGTGAGAAATTCTCAGGTTGGATGGTTCGTGAAGGCTACAAAGATGTCGGCCAATTGCACGGAGGAATCGCAACTTACGGTAAAGACCCAGAAGTTCAAGGTGAGCTTTGGGATGGGAAAATGTACGTCTTTGACGAGCGTATCGCAGTCGATGTCAACCATGTTAACCCAACCATCGTAGGAAAAGACTGGTTTGATGGAACACCATGTGAACGCTATGTCAACTGTGGAAATCCCTTCTGTAACCGTCGTATCCTAACATCAGAAGAAAATGAAGACAAGTACCTTCGTGGATGCTCATACGAGTGTCGTGTTCACCCACGCAACCGCTATGTTTCAGAAAATGAATTGACACAAGCAGAAGTTGTTGAGCGCCTAGCTGCTATCGGTGAAAGCTTGGATCAAGTCGCTACTGTATAACATCAAACAGCCTTCAGGGGCTGTTTTTCTATGCTTTTTATCTAAAAATCTAAAATTTGTTTCTGTATCTTTCAGGAAAATAGGTTATACTATGTGCAAACGATTTCAAAGGAGGCCGGTTATGGCGAAAACATTTTTTATCCCAAATAAAGAAAGCATTCTAGGACAACAGGAGGTCTTGACTGCCAAGTCCATCTTGGCCTTGGTGGAGAGCTTGGAGTCACACAGTTATGATGCCGTCTATCTCCGTCAGCCCCTCAATCGTCTCGAGTATATCGAATGTGGGATTGTAGGGCAGTCGCAATTTCTTTTCAAGGTCAACTATGCGGATAGTCGAAAAGGTTATCAAGTGGTGATTCCAGATTTTCTTACTAGAGCGGACTGGGAGATTGTAGAGACTCTCCTCCAGGCCCTATCTGGTAAGTTGGGGCAAGCGGTAGAAGGGCTAGAAGGCTTTAACTTTGAAGCTTATTTCCGACAAACAGTTCAGAATTATCTAGATGATAAAGTAGCTCGTCTAGTATATTGCCAAGGGCTCTTGTCCCCTATCTATCTCAATAAGGAATACCTCAAGAGCTTTTTAGCAGAGGATGGATTGGCACGTTTTGAAGAGTTGGTCAAGAAGGTTCAAGGTTCTGATGCCTACCTTGCCAGTGTGAAATTTTACCCAGACGCCCAAGGCAAGGTGCACGGTATCTATCACCTCGCTCAGGGAGTCAAGACGATTTTGCCAAAGGAGCCCTTTGTACCAGTGTCTTATTCCGAGCAGCTGGTAGGCAAGGAGCTTGTTTGGGAGATTGACCTAGTGAAGATTTCTGGTGACGGCTCAAAAGCAGAAGACTATGAAGCCATCTCTCGCTTGGATTATGCAAAATTCCTAGAGTCACTACCAGAAGCATTTTACCAGCAATTAGATGCTAATCAATTAGAAGTACAATCCATCCTAGGACAAGACTTTGAGAAATTGGCAACTGTCAAGTAGCCACGGCTCAAAAAAGAGTAAGCATAAAAATCCCTGTCATTAATAAATGGCAGGGATTTTGGTTAAAAGAATGTCAGGATGCGAAGGTAGTCCACTGTCAGCGCAAGCTCTGCAATGAAGAAGGGTAAGAGAATAGCAGCATCAAGTAAGACAGCTAGCAAGAATCGATAAAATGGGTCGAGGCTACTGGTCTTACTTGGCTTGCTAATCACAAAGAGATTGCCAAGAGCAAAGATGGCCATGCTTAGAAGAGTGAGGATGCCAGCGAATCGCAAGCCACCAAAGAGTGCAAAGAAACTTGCTAGAGCTGTTAGGACAAGTGGGATAGCAAAGAGTCTGCTATACCGATCAAAGGCTTCTTGGAATGTGAAGTCGCTCTCCTGGTCCAACACACGTCGGACAGTAAAGCCTCCCAAAATGATGGAAAAGTAAAATAGAGCGCTAGCGACCAATATAGAAAGGCCAGCAAAGAGATCTAAAGGTGGGAGCTGGTTAGGAGAACTATTAGCAATAGAAATCATATAGCCATAGTAGAGGCGCTTGATATGATAGATACTAAAGAAAAGGTTGATTGACGACAGCAAGGTGAGTAGGCCAAAGACACTATAACGATGCCTTTGGTCCGTAGTCTTGCTGGTAGTTGGTTCTTGGATAGCATCCAGCAGCCAAGACCAAAATAGTGCGATTTCTTCTTTGAATCTGGCAGTTTTATGAGGGTCAATATCTGGGATATAGGGGCTTTCTAAAGCCTTGCTGAAGATGCTTTTCTCTTTTGCAGGTTTTTCTTGCTTGTGTTCCTCTTCCTCCTTCCCTTCTCCCTCTTCCTCGGTTTGGGTTTCTTCTATCGTTTCGGGAGCTTCCTCCTCATGCCTTTCCAACTCTTTAGGTGAGACAGGTATTTCTTCGCTTGCTTGTGGTTCGGTCTCCACAGTTTCCGAAGTCTCAGGCTCGTCGGGCTGGATTTCCGATTTCGTCTGAGCTGATTTCTTCTCAAGATCGGCACTTTCAAACCATTCTTGTGTCATGGTGGAACCTCCTTTTTTATGGTCGTTTTCTATCTTTAGACTAGCAGATGAAAGCGTTTTTGTCAATGGTTTCTAGGTGGAGCAGAGTACTCTTCTTCCTTGGGTAGGTAGATATCCTGATTGGCTTTTATAATGAGCATATCCTTAACATCTGCTTTTTCCGTTTTATAAGGGTTGGCAAGTTCATTCTCTTTTTGTTTAGGATGTTCTCTTTGTGCTTTACGATAAATACCGCCATGCTGAGAAGAAATGTCTAGATTGATACGATCGAATTCTGCCTTAGAAAGAAAGAGTCTTAAGTCGTTATGAGAGTCTAGCTCAACCTTACCACGGACCTTGATATTTTCAGCATAGATGTGTTCCTCTTCGGTCTTGACCTGGCTATCTGTCAATTCGGTATCAAAGATATTGATAATACGAGGTGTCGTTAGTGTACTGTTTTTGATAGAGCTTTCTGTTAGCCTTAAAAGATAGCCTTTTGTTTTAATTGTCGCATTTTCAAGGTTGGCTTGCCGGATAGTGGTTTGTCCACGATTGGCTGAGACGGTGATAGCTTGCAGACTTCTTCCTTTAGGGAGGGAGAGAATGACTTCGTCAAAACGGTGAGAATAACTGCTGGCAATACGAAGTAGGCCTTCGATTCCTGAACCTAGAAAGCGATGTTGGGAGGCTTGTTTGTCAGTGACGGTCAGTGTTTTGTCACTCATGCCAGTAGTCAGATCGTGACGACCAGACACGGAAGGATGATAGGTGATGTGGATCCTATCATCTACAGACTCTGTGATGGTCAGGCTATGTTCTTCAAGGGCCAAATCAAGTTTTTCCACTTCATTTCCAAAGGTTACTTCTTCGATACGATTGTCATAGACGGGGTCTTTTGACATGGCAAGTAAACTTTGAATACCATTGGACTGGGCACCTACAATGATCATGATAAAACCAAGGATTGTAGAAACCACACCAAAGATGAGAAATCCTTTTGTCAATTTACGCATGTCTGTCACCTCTCTTTCCTTTTTTAAGAATCCATTGCACCAAGCGAACGACCAGAAGGCCAAAGAAACGAGCTACATAGGAGATACCTAGTAGAACAAGAGAAGAAGCACCGATAGCAAGCAAACCAGCCCCGAAAATCAAGATAAAGGCAGATTTGGCTTCGACTAGGACACTAAAGCTCTCTACGATAAAGACTCCGCCCAGCAGGATACCCGTCACAGAAACGGTGAAAAAAGCTAGAATGACGGAGACAGCCGCGATAAAAAGCCCGATGATGGTTAAGATCATTGCAATTCCAACAGGAATGCCGATAGGGGCTGCTAGTAAGGCCAAGAGTGCAATGTGCAGCAGTTGGCGGTCATTCTTTTGAGCAGGGGCTTCATTGACCTTCTTATTGAGGAGGTTAGAGAGGACATCATGAGCCGCTTCTTTTGGGGTTCCTAGACTAGCAATGAGTTCCTCTTCGCCCTCGGGGCCGGCATCGTCAAATAGTTCCTTAAAGTAGTCCATGGCTTCGATGCGGTCAGCTTCAGGTAGTTTATGGAGATAGGTTTCTAACTGAGTCAGATAGTCAGTTCTTGTCATGGCGGATACTCCCTTCTATGATGCCGTTGACGGTGTCGGTATAGAGCGTCCACTCTTCCTTTAGAGTAACGAGCTGCTCTACGCCCCGATTGGTCAAGGAGTAGTATTTGCGCATACGCCCCTGAAACTCTCTAGAGTAGGTGGTCAGAAAGCCACTGGCTTCCAATTTTTTGAGAATGGGATAGAGCGTAGATTCTTTGATATTGGCGATGAGTTTAATGGTTTGACTAATCTCATAACCATAAGAATCCCCCTGCTCCAGTACAGCCAAGATGAGAAACTCGATCAAGGCAGAGGATGTTGGGAAGTACATGGGAAACCTCCTTTATATTATATAAAAATTTTATATATACTCTTTTCAAATATATTATATCTCAATATGAAAGCCCTGTCAAGAAATATGTGTAAAAATTTTATATATAAAAAACTCCTATTAAAAACTAGGAGTTTAGAGGATTTTACATCAGTTATTCGGCAGAATTCTATATTTTAAAGATAAGCTAGAATAATGATTTATAATCTAGGATATTATCTCTTATGCCGTCTAGCAAAGGGATAAACTCAGTAAAATCGAATTCTTTATAATTTTTCAGAACATGCTTTGAAAGAATTTCTTTTCCATAATAATTTGCTCCACCATCTTTATGAAATTCCTTTCCTTTTAAAATAGGTGGCGAATTTCGAGACGACGAAAATAATAAATCTTCAATATCAGACGAGTTACCGTCATTCTTATTAGGTATTAGAGGAGTTGCCATTATATATAGACTATCCTTTTTATTAATTCGCGAAGGTTTTTCTCTTCTAACTTTTTCTAAATTGTCTGAAATCTTATCTTCTAATTTTTTATTCTTTGAACCCTCCGATTCTTCATTCTGAGGGTTCATCAAGTCTTTTGCGTGACTTGCAAATAAAAATAAGGGCGATTTATCATTGCCATTTCTATTATTCGGTTCATTATCAAATAAAAATATTGTTGGATATTTGGGAATACTATTGGTTAATTGTTTGAAATAAGTAATATAGTTTGTGTATAAAATTCTTTCTTCTGAATTTAGTGCAAAAAATTTTTTCTCTTTTTTCTCATTATAGTAAAATTTATCAGAAAAATAATTATACCAAAATTTAAAACCTTCTCCCCCTTCTGGAACATTAAAAAGATATTCTATCGTATTAGTATGATTCAGAAATTCAATTTTAAATATAAAATCATTTCCATCTTTTTCAACAAGTTCTGGATACTTTTGATAAAGGTTTTTTAAAGCTGCTTTAATATATCGTGGATCGGTCTTTCCCTCTGTTACAATTATCGGTTTGTCATTTCCGAAAAAATATTTATAAAATAGAAATTTCTTGTACTCTTTTTCTCTAGAATTAAATAAAGACATGTATATTTTCTTTTCTTCTTTACCGATACTGTAAAATTCTGTAGGTAAATTATATGTATGATGTTTGGTGTTATGAAACAATTCTTTTTGTAAGTCTTTATTATAAAAGATATACTTCCAATAATATTTCGATTCAGATTTTTTTAATAAATTTCTTCCTAATAAATATTTTTGTGAATCTAGATTATTTTGTATCAGGGATTTTTTATAAAGTAAGTAGTTGTTGTATTGTTCTATTTGAAAAATAAAAGCAAATCGTCCCGTTAATTGATTCAGCGTTCCTGGTTTTTTATCTATTTCAAAAGCACCATCTTTGTATAATTGAAAAGCCATTGCACGAGTATTTTTTATGTACTCTCTTTTTACATTTATCTTCTTGTTTACAACTAGCCCAGTAACTTCTTGGCGCTGCATATTATTACTCAATCGTGTTTTTTTAGGATTGATTTCAAAACCAGATGAGATGATTACCTTCTCTAATTCAGTTAAAAAGTTATCTAACTCTTTGCTTGCCCTCAATTTATTAGAGTTTAATTCACGATTTGTTGAAAAAGTCATATCATCGGCATATCTAGAATATGTAAAACGATATTTTTTAGCAATTTTGACAATCCGATAATCTAAAATTCTAGTAATTAAATTTGTGATGATGGGAGAAGAAGGGGCTCCTTGTGGTAACTTACCTTGGTAACATACAATTTGAGCAATTACTGTAGCAATTTCTGGTGAAACAGCAAAATCCCTGTCTTTTATAAAGAAGCCTCTTACTCTTCCAAAATTAAAAGAATCGAAAAAGTTTTTCAAGTCAATGTTCAGAATGTATTTTTTGTTTCGATGCATCTGAGAGTTGGTAATAATGCTTTTCCCCTTTTCAAATGCATGAGACAGAACAGGTGTTTTAAAGTTCTTATCCTTCGATTTAGATTCCAAGCTTTCAAGGTAGCACTCCCATAAAATATTAGCTAATTTTTTCTGAAGAAATTTTAACTCTTTTGAAGGAGCGTGTATAACTCTTTCTCCACCATTCTTTTTAGGAATAGTGAAGGTGGTATATAAATTATCAGTTTGTACGTTGTACAATAAATAGTTAATGTATCTAGCATTTTTAAAACCGAGGAGTTTAGCAAAGTCATCTTTTGTTTGTAGTTGATTGAATTTAGTCACAATTTTTTCCTCATAAAAAAAAGCGTATGATAACTCTTACGCGAACAAGATTTCCAGAAGAAATCCAAGAAAATCCCTAGCTAATAAAACTAGGTGAAGCCAAACATTCCTATAACATTGCTGTTAATACTTGCGAACACACAAGTCAAAAATCTAATCATACGCAAACACATTCTATCACAAAACAAGATATTAATCTAGTTTTAAGGTGTATTAAACTAGATTTTTGTATGGACCAAAAAAACCAGACAGAGTCTGGCTTTGCATTGTTTGTATCTGAGAAGTATTTTAGAAAAATTAAAGGATTTTATCCGCGCGATCTACCATAAAGAGCGAGATAGTCATGATGATATCAATGGCTAGAAGGGCAAGGATAGCTGGAATCCAAGATTGGAAAAGTTCAAAACTGTAACCAAACAAGGTAGGACCAAAGGCCGCTAAGATGTAGCCCCCTGTTTGCGCTAGACCTGAGAGTTGCGCAGTCTTTTCAGGCGAGCTGGTCTTAAGCGAGAAGCAAACCATGAGGTAGGGGAAGAGGGCACTGCAGGCCGTTCCGATCAAGAGGTGGACGACTAACCAGTAGAGGAAACTGCTACTTGGATACAAGAGCATGGCAATTCCTGTCATACCAGCGATAGAGATAATTGCCAGCATGATTCGACGATGACCATCTGACAGACGAGTTGTCAGACTTGGAACAGTCATTGAAAAAGGAATGCTGATCAGCGAGAAGATAGAAGCCAGAAGAGCCGCATCACTATTAGAAAGACCAGCACTAATAGCCATAGTTGGCAACCAGGTCATGCTTGTATAAAAGAACAAGGACTGAAGACCACCAAAGATAATGATGGCCCAGACATCTTTACTTTTTAGAATATTTTCTTTGGCTTGCTTTTCTTTTTGGCCTTCTAGGTGGTGGTTGTGGCGATGATTTGGCAACCAGACTAGAAGAGTGACTAGACAGAGAAAGCTGAGCACGAGGATGAGGCCCTTCCAAGAACTAGCTTGAGTGATAGGGACCGAAAGATAAGAAGCGATGGCCGTTGAAACCCCCATGGCAGTGACATAGAGAGTTGTTAGGAAACTAATCTTTTGAGGCTGATTTGCCTGGATCATACTTGGGAGGAGTACATTGAAGATCGCAATGCTTGCTCCCACAATTAGGGTCCCTAGATAGAGAAGGGGAAGATTGAAAATCCGAATGACAGAGCCAATAGTTAAGAGGAGGAGACAGTAAGTAAAGAGATGTTCCAACCCGATTTTTTGTGCCAAGCGGCTTGCAAAAGCAGAGAAAAGAGCAAACATCAAGAGAGGGAGACTGGTTAAAATCCCAAGAGAGCTAACCTCCACTCCTAGTCCCTGAGCGATATCTCCTAAAATGGTTGGAAGAGCAGTAAAAGGAGATCGTAAAACGGTACCGATTAAGACAATTCCTAGAACAAAAAAGAGCGATTGTTTTTTCATAAAAACCTCGATAGGATGATTTTAATAACAGCTTATTTTAAGGTTTTTTCTATATAATGTCAAGTAATGACAGCTAAGAAAGTTCGATTGATTTAAGCGAGAATAGAGTGAAAGGAGATACATTTCTTTACTAGAATTTTCCTTGATTTGATATAAAAATAGGAAAGTGAGAAAATTTGTGATAAAATAGTGGAAGGAAATCTATATATTGGAGAAAAACGGTGCCTGAAAAGCAAAAAATCAGCGTCTTGATGTCGGTCTATGTAAAGGAAAACCCGACGTTTTTGAGAGATGCTATCAAAAGTGTTCAAAATCAAACCTTGAAACCGAGTGAACTTGTTCTTGTTGAGGATGGGCCCCTCACGCCAGAGCTCTATCAGGTGCTAGATGAAGTGGAAGCTCAGTCAGAAATTCCAGTGAAACGGTGCCCCTTAGAGCAAAATCAAGGTTTAGGCTTGGCTCTTCGATACGGTGTTTTACAGTGTCAGTATGACATTATTGCACGGATGGATACGGACGATTTAGCCGTTCCGGATCGTTTTGAGAAACAGCTTCAGCTAATGGAGAAAGAAGATCTCGATCTCTTAGGTGGGCAGATTGCAGAGTTCATTGACAATCCAGATGAGATTGTGTCTTATCGTCGTGTTCCAACTCAGCACGCAGACATTGTAGCTTATCAGAGAATGAGAAGCGCCTTTAACCATATGACAGTCATGTTCAAAAAAGACATGGTCCTCAAAGCGGGCAACTACGAAGACGGGCTTTACATGGAGGATGATCTCCTTTGGCTCAATATGATTACGGCAGGTGCCAAGACTGGCAACCTAGATCAAATCTTGTGTAAGGTTCGTGTAGGTGCAGGGATGTTTGAGCGTCGAGGTGGCTTGCGTTACCTTAAATTCTACCGTCAAGCTCGCAAACGGATGCTTGAGCGAGGGCAAATTTCTTACATGGAATATGCTAAAAGTATGTTCATTCAGGCAATTGTTGCACTTTGTCCAGGCTTTGTACGTCAGTTTATCTTTGTCAAACTTTTAAGAAAGAGCAAGTAAGACCTGATAGATTGAACGATTCGGGTTATCATAACAATAGTATCATCTGACTCTTTTAAGGGGGAGTAAATTCCTATGAATAAAAAACTAACAGATTACGTGATTGATCTGGTTGAAATTTTAAATAAACAGCAAAAACAAGTGTTTTGGGGGATATTCGATATTCTGAGTATGGTGGTTTCCATCATCGTGTCTTATATCTTGTTTTACGGCCTAATAAATCCTGCGCCTGTGGACTATGTGATCTACACTCTTTTAGCCTTCCTTCTCTATCAAATCATAATTGCATTTTGGGGGCTGAATGCTAGTATTAGTCGCTACAGTAAGATTACGGATTTTATGAAAATCTTTTTTGGAGTGACACTCAGTAGTGTTCTTTCTTATGGAATCTGCTATGCCTTTCTTCCATTATTTTCAATCCGTTTCATCGTGCTCTTCATTTTGTTGAGTACCTTCCTCATCTTGCTTCCTCGCATCACCTGGCAGTTGATTTATTCCAAACGTAAAAAGGGTAGTGGAGATGGAGAGCATCGTCGTACCTTCTTGATTGGTGCGGGAGATGGTGGTGCCCTCTTTATGAATAGCTACCAACATCCAACCAGTGAGCTTGAGATAGTGGGGATTTTGGACAACGATGAAAAGAAAAAAGGGCAAAAACTAGGTGGAATCCCAGTTCTAGGTTCTTATGACAATCTACCTGAATTGGCCAAACGTCACCAAATCGAGCGTGTTATCGTAGCAATCCCTTCGCTTGATCCATCAGAGTATGAACGTATCTTGCAAATGTGTAATAAACTAGGTGTCAAATGTTACAAGATGCCTAAAGTTGAGACAGTTGTTCAAGGATTACATCAATCAGGTAGTGGTTTCCAAAAAATTGATATCACAGACCTTTTGGGCCGTCAGGAAATTCGCCTTGACGAATCACGTCTGGGTGCAGAAATTACAGGTAAGACCATCTTGGTGACAGGAGCCGGTGGTTCGATTGGTTCGGAGATTTGTCGCCAGATTAGTCGCTTCAACCCAGAGCGTATCGTCTTGCTTGGACATGGTGAAAATTCAATCTACCTTATTTATCATGAGTTGATTCGTAAATTCCAAGGGATTGATTATGTTCCTGTCATTGCAGATATTCAGGATTATGATCGTCTTTTACAAGTGTTTGAACAGTACAAACCAGCTATCATCTACCATGCTGCAGCCCACAAACACGTTCCGATGATGGAACGCAATCCAAAAGAAGCCTTCAAGAACAATATCCTCGGGACTTACAATGTTGCCAAGGCTGTTGATGAAGCCAAAGTACCTAAGATGGTCATGATTTCGACAGACAAGGCGGTCAATCCACCGAATGTTATGGGTGCGACTAAGCGCGTGGCAGAGTTGATTGTCACTGGCTTTAACCAACGTAGTAAATCAACCTACTGTGCAGTTCGTTTTGGGAATGTTCTCGGTAGTCGTGGTAGCGTGATTCCTGTCTTTGAACGTCAGATTGCTGAAGGTGGTCCTGTAACGGTGACAGACTTCCGTATGACACGTTACTTCATGACCATTCCAGAGGCTAGCCGTCTGGTCATCCATGCTGGTGCTTATGCCAAGGACGGAGAAGTCTTTATCCTTGATATGGGCAAACCAGTTAAGATCTACGACTTGGCTAAGAAAATGGTCCTTCTAAGCGGGCACACGGAAAGTGAAATTCCAATCGTTGAGGTCGGTATCCGACCAGGTGAAAAACTCTATGAAGAACTCTTGGTTTCGACCGAATTGGTTGATAACCAAGTCATGGATAAGATTTTCGTTGGTAAGGTAAACGTCATGCCTCTAGAAGCCATCGATCAAAAGATTGAAGAGTTCCGTTCACTCAGCGGAGATGAGCTCAAAGAAGCGATTATTTCCTTTGCAAATGAGACAACCCACGTTGAGTAAGAGTGTCCAACCAATTAATTATAAATAGAAAGCCAAGGTTCTGTTTGTACAGGACCTTGGCCTTTTTACTCTGTAATTTCAAATCGTTGTATTATTTATAGTTGCTTAATGATATCGTCAATGGTATGGGCAATCCAGTCAGGTTGATAGCTGAGTAAATCAGCCTCTTCTCCAAATCCCCAAGTAACAGCGAACTTTTTAATGCTAGTTTCTTGGGCTCCAATCATATCAAACTTGGTATCTCCGATGATAAGGACTTGGTCTGCAGGAAGTTGATGCGTTTGCAAGGCGTAACGGATGACATCCGCCTTGTGAGGCGTTTCAGGACTAGAGCCGTAAATACCATCAAAGAAATGATGGATTCCCAGATTTTTAGTCATATCATGAGCAGTAGGAGTATTCTTTGTAGTAGTGATGTAGAGAGGATAGTTTTTCGAGAGTTCTTGAAGCAATTCCGTCATTCGGGGGAAGAGCTGCGCTTCGTGGATTCCTTTTTTCTTGTAGTAAGAGCGGTAGATTTGAACAGCCTCTGAGATTTGCTCCTTGGGAAGACATGTTGCAAAACTACTTTCAAGTGGCGGTCCCATAAAACCACGAATGGTTTTGGCATCAGGGCTTGGAACTCCTAGTTGTTCAAAGGTATGGGTAAAGGCATTGTGGATCCCGAGGGAACTGTCAACCAGAGTTCCGTCTAGATCAAAAAAGATTGCTGAGATAGAGGGCATAGTTTCTCCTAATAGATAAGCTTATTCTCCGAAGATTTCTTTTTGTAGGCGACGACCAGTCGGGGTGGCTGCGAGTCCACCTTCAGCCGTTTCACGAAAGGCAGTTGGAAGACTTGATCCGACTTGGTACATGGCATCGATGACTTCGTCAACAGGGATCTTAGACTCGATACCTGCCAAGGCCATATCTGCTGCGATAAAGGCAAAGCTGGCTCCCATGGCATTGCGCTTAACACAGGGAACTTCAACCAAACCAGCGACGGGGTCGCAGATGAGGCCCAGCATATTTTTAATGACAAAAGCGATGGCTTGGCTAGCCTGATACGGGGTTCCACCTGCAGCCAAGGTTAAGGCTGCGGCACTCATGGCAGAGGCAGAGCCAACTTCTGCCTGGCAGCCACCTTCAGCACCTGAGATAGAAGCGTTGTTTGCGATAACCAATCCAAAGGCACCCGCAGCAAAGAGGAAATCGAGCTGTTCTTTGTGGCTGAGATCAAGTTTTTGGATAGCAGCAGTGAGAACAGCTGGCAGACAGCCAGCACTTCCTGCGGTTGGAGTGGCACAGACCAAACCCATTTTAGCGTTGTGTTCGTTGACCGCGATGGCATTTCGGGCTGCTGATAGGATGGTAAAGTCAGACAAGGCCTTGCCACTTTTGAGATGGCGGTCTAGTTTGGCAGCATCGCCACCTGTCAGGCCACTACGGGATTTATTTTCACTGAGACCGAGCTCAACAGAGGCTTTCATGACTTCTAGATTGCGTTCCATGAGGAGGAGAACTTCTGGGCGTTCCCGACCGGTTAATTGATATTCTGTCGCAATCATGAGTTCTGCGACATTTCCTTGGAAGTCTAGATCTGCTTGCTCGACCAATTCTTTGATAGAATAAAACATGTTTCCTCCTACTTAAAGAAATTGACATTGTGGAGATGAGGGATTTTTCGGATTTCTTCAATCGCCTCTTCGCAACTTCGACTATCGACTTCGATAATCATAATGGCTTTTTCTCCAGCTTTTTCCCGAGTCACATTCATCTGGGCGATATTGATATCATAGCGTGAAAGTGCCTCTGTAACGAGGGCAATCATACCTGGAATATCTTGATGAACGATGATGATAGTCGGTGTATTCATATTGAGAGAGACGGCAAAGCCATTGAGTTCGGTTACCTGAATATTCCCTCCACCGATGGAAATCCCTGTCACACTAATGGACTTATGGTCATTCTTCACAGTGATTTTAGTGGTGTTAGGGTGAGGTGCGTTACTGTCTTTCTGAATGGTCCAGACAATCTTGATACCACGCTTATGGGCAATCTCGAGACTATTTGGAATGTCGGGATTATCCGTGTCCATACCTAAAATACCAGCGACGAGAGCAAGGTCAGTTCCATGACCACGATAGGTCTTGGCAAATGAGTTAAACAATTGGAATTCTACCTCTGTTGGCGTATCGTCAAAGATGGAGGAGACGATTTTCCCAATACGAACAGCTCCAGCTGTGTGGCTACTTGATGGGCCAATCATGACTGGTCCGATAATATCAAAGACAGATTGAAAACGAAGTGATTGCATCTGTTTCCCCTTACAAAGATTCTTATATCTATTATACCAAAGAATGGACCTCTGCGCTTATTTCCCTTATCAAAAGCTCAAAATGATTAAAGATAGTATAAAATAAGGTCTTTTGTGACAAAAACCTCCTTAAAACGGTAAATATAAAACATTTTTGTAATATTTCTACATATAACCGTTAAACAACGGTAACATTTAAAAGGTATCATAGATATATTCAATGGAAGGAGAATTTTTAGATATGTCATTAACAACTAAAAAAATCAAAACAACTATCGCAGGAGTAGCAGCCTTGCTTGCTTTCTTTGCCCCAGCTCTTGCATCTGCACAAGAAACTGTAACTTACACTGTTAAATCAGGTGATACTCTTTCAGAAATCGCTGAGAAGTACAACACGACTGCTGAAAAATTAGCAGCAAAAAACAATATCAAAGATATCCACCTTATCTATGTTGACCAAGTTTTGGTCATCGAAGGGACAGCTTCTACTGCAGCTCCAGCAGCAACAACGGAAGAAACAGCTCCAGTAGCTACAGAAACAGTTGAAGAAGCTCCAGCTGCAACTACAACTTATGAAGCACCAGCAGCAGAAAGCAACACTGTAGCAACATCTACTGTAAGTGGTTCTGAAGCAGAAGCCAAAGAATGGATCGCTCAAAAAGAATCAGGTGGTAGTTACACAGCTACAAATGGCCAATACATCGGACGTTACCAATTGACAGATTCATACTTGAACGGTGACTACTCAGCTGAAAACCAAGAACGTGTAGCAGATGCCTACGTTGCAGGACGCTACGGCTCATGGACAGCTGCCAAGAACTTCTGGCTTAACAACGGTTGGTATTAAGAATACAAGAGTCCTTTAGGGCTCTTTTTGTTTCTCTATAACAAAAGGTGTAACGATATTCTCAGCAATGCTCTGTTTGTATAATTCCAACGAAATCCTTCAAATTGTTTTAAAAATCAAATAGTATAAATAAGCTTATTATATGTAAAAAATATATCATATAATAAGCTTTTTCTTGATTAAAATGAAATAAAATACAGTTTCCTCTTGACAAACGAGGGCGAGAGGAGTATTATTTATACAATAATAAAGTATAAAAATAAAAGGAGGCTCTTCTATGAATAAAGTGAAGAAGGTGTTGATGACGATGTTTGGTTTGCTTATGTTTCCCTTGTTATTTGCTTGTAGTAACAGTCAGTCCCAAGGTGTTGAAGCCATTAAGGCTAAAGGAAAATTGGTGGTGGCCCTAAATCCAGAGTTTGCTCCATTTGAATACCAGAAATTGGTTGATGGGAAAAATCAGATTGTAGGTTCAGATGTTGAGCTCGCCAAAGCCATCGCAAAGGAACTAGGTGTAGAAGTGGAGTTTTCTCCAATGAGTTTTGACAATGTACTGGCTAGTCTTAATTCAGGCAAGGCCGATCTCGCCATATCAGGTGTCTCTAAAACGGAGGAGAGAAGTCAAGTTTACGATTTTTCAATTCCCTACTACACTTCGAAAAATAAGGTTATCGTAAGAAAATCTGAATTAACGAATTACCAATCAGTGAAGGATTTGGCTCAGAAAAAGGTTGGAGCGCAGAAAGGTTCTATCCAGGAAACTCTGGCTAAAGAAACCCTGCAGAATTCTTCTCTCGTTTCACTTCCTAAAAATGGAAATTTGATAACAGATTTGAAGTCAGGGCAACTGGATGCGGTTATCTTTGAGGAACCAGTGGCGAAAGGATTTGTAGAGAATAATCCAGACCTAGCCATCGCTGAGTTTGATTTTGACAATGCTACAGAAGATTCCTACGCTGTTGCGATGAAAAAAGACAGTAAAGAATTAAAAGAGGCGGTTGACAAAACTATCCAGAAGTTGAAGGATTCTGGGGAATTGGACAAATTGATTGACGATGCTTTTAAAGCCTCTATCGAAAAATAGAAAGAAGGAAGAGAAATGAGTAAGGAAAAAGTCATTTTAGCCTATTCAGGTGGATTGGATACATCAGTTGCTATTACATGGTTAAAAAAAGACTATGATGTGATCGCTGTTTGTATGGATGTGGGCGAAGGAAAAGATTTGGAGTTCATCCATGATAAAGCTCTCAAGGTTGGGGCTGTAGAGTCCTATGTCATTGATGTCAAGGAAGAATTTGCTAATGACTATGTTTTAGTGGCCCTTCAGGCTCATGCCTACTATGAACAAAAGTACCCCTTGGTATCCGCTCTGAGCCGCCCTCTTATTTCAAAAAAACTCGTTGAAATAGCTCATCAGACGGGGGCAACCACAATTGCTCATGGTTGCACAGGTAAGGGAAACGACCAAGTTCGGTTTGAAGTCTCTATTGCAGCTTTGGATCCCAATTTAAAGGTAGTTGCGCCTGTTCGTGAGTGGAAATGGTCTCGTGAAGAAGAAATCCAATATGCCAAAGAAAACGGCGTTCCAGTTCCAGCTGACCTTGACAATCCTTACTCTGTCGATCAAAATCTTTGGGGACGTGCAAATGAATGTGGTGTCTTGGAAAATCCTTGGAACCAAGCACCAGAAGAAGCATTTGGAATCACATCTTCTCCAGAAGAGGCACCAGACAGTCCAGAATTTATTGACATTGAGTTTAGTTGCGGGGTGCCTATATCCCTCAATGGAGAGAAGATGAAAGTGGCTACTTTGATTCAAAAGCTAAATGAAATTGCGGGCAAACACGGTGTTGGTCGTATTGACCATGTGGAAAATCGCCTAGTCGGTATTAAGTCAAGAGAGATTTATGAGTGCCCAGGTGCTGTGACTTTATTGGCAGCTCATAAGGAGATTGAGGACTTGACTCTTGTGAGAGAAGTGGCTCATTTCAAACCTATTATCGAAAATGAGTTGTCCAATCTCATCTATAATGCCTTGTGGTTTAGCCCAGCAACTCAGGCTTTGATTGCCTATATCAAGGAGACACAGAAAGTTGTCAATGGAACTGCAAAAGTTAAACTCTATAAGGGGAATGCTCAGGTAGTGGCTCGGAAATCTCCAAATTCTCTTTACGATGAAAATTTGGCGACTTATACCAGTGCGGATACCTTTGACCAAGATGCGGCTGTTGGTTTTATCAAGCTTTGGGGGCTTCCGACTAAGGTTTATTCAGAAGTTCAGAAAAATGTTGAGTAGTGACGCGATAGAAAGGGACGACAGGATATGCCGAAAAATACAAAATTATGGGGTGGTCGATTTGAAGGCACTGTGGAAGATTGGGTAGAACAGTTCGGTGCGAGTATTTCCTTTGACCACCAGCTGGCAAAATTTGATTTGATGGGTTCCTTAGCTCATGTTCAAATGCTAGGACAGACTGGCATTTTGAGCTTGGAAGAGGCGGAGCAGATCCAAGATGGTCTGCAAGCTTTGTTGCGAGAGTTAGAGGCAGGATATCTTCATTTTGACATTGCAAATGAAGATATCCATATGAATATGGAAGTCTTGCTGACAGAGAAAATCGGTCCTCTGGCTGGAAAACTACATACAGCTCGTTCTCGGAATGACCAAGTCGCAACGGATATGCACTTATATCTAAAGGAGCAGCTTGGCCATGTCTTGGATAAGTTGGCGAACCTGAACAGTGTTTTGCTGGATTTAGCTGAAAAACATGTGGAAACCATCATGCCAGGCTATACCCATTTGCAGCACGCCCAACCGATTAGTTTTGCCCACCATCTCATGGCTTATTACAATATGTTTCAAAGGGATAGCGAGCGCTTTGCATTTAACCTGAAACATACGGACCTATCTCCACTGGGTGCAGCTGCCTTGGCAGGGACAACTTTTCCAATCGATCGTCAATTATCGAGTGATTTATTGGGCTTCCAACAACCCTATACCAATTCCTTGGATGCAGTGAGTGACCGTGATTTTATCTTGGAATTTCTGTCAAACGCCAGCATTTTGATGATGCATATGAGTCGTTTTTGCGAAGAAATCATTAATTGGTGTAGCTTTGAGTATCAGTACGTTAGCTTGTCCGATAGCTTTTCCACGGGCTCGTCTATCATGCCCCAGAAGAAAAATCCTGATATGGCCGAATTGATTCGAGGGAAGACAGGACGGGTTTACGGGCACTTGCTTGGACTATTGACCGTCATGAAGTCTTTGCCTCTGGCTTACAATAAGGATTTGCAAGAGGACAAGGAAGGCATGTTTGATACAGTAGAAACGATTTTGAATTCTCTGGATGTGTTGGCAGGTATGCTATCAAGCATGCAGGTTCATAAGGCCAAAATGCAGCAATCTACAGAGAATGACTTTTCGAATGCGACTGAACTAGCAGATTATTTGGCAGAAAAAGGCCTCCCCTTTAGAGAAGCGCATGAAATAGTAGGGAAATTGGTTCTAGACTCTATCAAGCATGGTAAAAATATCCAAGATTGGGATTTGAAGGAGTTGCAAGTCTACCATCCCTTGATTGAAGAGGATATTTATATCTATTTGCGTCCAGAAACCGCTGTTCAGAGACGGAATTCCTTGGGAGGAACCGGCTTTGAGCAAGTGAAATTCCAGATAGAACAAGCGAAGAAAGAACTTAAAGGGGGAAATTGATTCATTTGCAAAGTATGAAAGAGAGGCTGAGATGATTTATCAGCCTCTTTCTTGTCTTCTATAACCAAGCGTGTTATAATGAATACTGCTCAAGCGACCTTCAATCGTTGAAGCACACACGACCTTCAATCGTGAATAAACGAATAGATGGGAGACTTACCATGAGTGATAACTCTAAAACACGTGTTGTCGTGGGGATGAGTGGTGGTGTTGATTCGTCGGTGACGGCTCTCTTGCTCAAGGAGCAGGGCTACGATGTGATTGGTATCTTCATGAAGAACTGGGATGACACAGATGAAAACGGCGTCTGTACGGCGACCGAAGATTACAAGGATGTGGCTGCTGTGGCAGACCAGATCGGCATTCCTTACTACTCTGTCAATTTTGAAAAAGAGTACTGGGACCGCGTTTTTGAGTATTTCCTAGCGGAATATCGTGCAGGACGTACGCCAAATCCAGATGTTATGTGCAACAAGGAAATCAAGTTCAAGGCTTTTTTGGACTATGCTATGACCTTGGGGGCAGACTATGTAGCGACGGGGCATTATGCTCGAGTGGCGCGTGATGAGGATGGTACTGTTCACATGCTTCGTGGTGTGGACAATGGCAAGGATCAGACCTATTTCCTCAGTCAACTTTCGCAAGAACAACTCCAAAAAACCATGTTCCCCTTGGGACATCTGGAAAAGCCTGAGGTACGAAAACTAGCAGAAGAAGCAGGTCTTGCGACTGCCAAGAAGAAAGATTCGACAGGGATTTGCTTTATCGGAGAAAAGAACTTTAAAAACTTTCTCAGTAACTACCTGCCAGCCCATCCTGGTCGCATGATGGCTGTGGATGGACGTGATATGGGTGAGCATGCAGGTCTGATGTATTATACGATTGGTCAGCGTGGCGGACTCGGTATCGGTGGCCAACACGGCGGTGACAATGCCCCTTGGTTCGTTGTTGGAAAAAACCTGAGCAAGAACATCCTCTATGTCGGACAAGGATTCTACCATGATTCGCTCATGTCAACAAGCCTAGAGGCCAGTCAAGTTCACTTTACTCGTGAGATGCCAGAGGAGTTTACGTTAGAATGTACAGCTAAATTCCGCTACCGTCAGCCCGATTCTAAGGTGACCGTACATGTCAAAGGAGACAAGGCTGAGGTCATCTTTGCAGAACCGCAACGCGCCATCACACCAGGACAGGCAGTTGTCTTTTACGATGGCGAAGAGTGTCTAGGTGGTGGTTTGATTGATAATGCTTATCGAGATGGACAAGTTTGTCAGTACATTTAGATTGACAAATTTTCTCAATTTGCTACAATAATAAAAGCAATAGAAATGATGGTCAAAGCTCATGGATGTTGCAGGCTTTTTTGTCCTGCACTTCTTTGGAGTTTTGACTGTTTTTGTGTCGTTTAAGGGAAAGGATAAAAATGACTCAACAAGACTTTCGGACAAAAGTAGGAAATACGGTTTTTGGTGTTCGGGCGACAGCCTTGATTCTCCAAAATTGCAAGCTTCTAGTCACCAAAGACAAGGGCAAGTATTACACTATCGGCGGAGCAATCCAAGTGAACGAAAGAACGGAAGAAGCGGTAGTTCGTGAAGTGAGGGAAGAGCTGGGTGTCAAAGCTCAAGCTGGGCAGCTAGCTTTTGTGGTCGAAAATCGTTTTGAACAGGACGGTGTTTCCTATCACAACATTGAGTTTCATTATCTGGTGAACTTGCTTGAGGATGCCCCATTGACCATGCAGGAAGATGAAAAAACGCAGCCCTGTGAGTGGATTGATTTGGATCAGCTCCAGAATATCCAGCTCGTTCCAGCCTTTTTAAAAACAGCCCTACCAGAATGGGACGGCCAACTAAGACACATTCATCTTGAGGAATAGGAGAGAAAATGACTTATAATTTTACGGAAGAATACGATATTATTGTAATCGGTGCGGGACACGCTGGGGTCGAGGCTTCCTTGGCTGCCAGCCGTATGGGCTGCAAGGTCTTGCTCGCGACCATCAACATTGAAATGCTGGCTTTTATGCCTTGTAACCCTTCTATCGGTGGTTCTGCCAAAGGGATTGTTGTGCGTGAAGTCGATGCCCTCGGTGGTGAAATGGCCAAGAATATTGACAAGACTTACATACAGATGAAGATGCTCAACACAGGGAAAGGACCTGCTGTTCGCGCCCTTCGTGCGCAGGCTGACAAGGAGCTTTACTCTAAGGAGATGCGCAAGACAGTTGAAAATCAAGAAAATCTGACCCTTCGTCAAACCATGATTGATGAGATTTTGGTGGAAGATGGCAAGGTTGTCGGTGTGCGTACGGCGACCCATCAAGAGTATGCTGCCAAGGCTGTTATCGTGACCACAGGAACTGCTCTCCGTGGGGAAATCATCATCGGAGATCTCAAGTACTCATCAGGTCCTAACCACAGCCTAGCTTCTATTAACCTTGCTGACAATCTCAAGGAACTGGGCCTCGAAATCGGTCGTTTCAAGACAGGAACCCCCCCACGTGTCAAGGCTTCTTCTATCAACTACGACGTGACAGAGATTCAGCCAGGAGATGAAGCGCCTAATCACTTCTCCTACACTTCACGTGATGAGGATTATGTCAAGAACCAAGTTCCATGCTGGTTGACCTACACCAATGGTACCAGTCATGAGATTATCCAAAACAATCTCCACCGTGCGCCTATGTTTACAGGTGTGGTCAAGGGAGTGGGACCTCGTTACTGTCCATCAATTGAGGATAAGATTGTACGCTTTGCGGACAAGGAACGTCATCAACTCTTTCTTGAGCCAGAAGGGCGCAATACAGAGGAGGTCTATGTCCAAGGACTTTCAACCAGTCTTCCTGAGGATGTCCAGCGTGAGCTGGTTCATTCCATCAAAGGTTTAGAAAATGCTGAAATGATGCGAACAGGTTATGCTATCGAGTATGACATGGTCTTACCACACCAGTTGCGTGCAACTCTGGAAACCAAGAAAATCTCAGGTCTTTTCACTGCTGGTCAGACAAATGGAACGTCAGGTTACGAAGAAGCAGCTGGCCAAGGGATTATCGCTGGTATCAATGCGGCTCTGAAAATCCAAGGCAAGCCTGAGTTGATTTTGAAGCGCAGTGACGGTTATATCGGAGTGATGATTGATGACTTGGTGACCAAGGGAACCATTGAACCCTACCGTCTTTTGACCAGCCGTGCTGAATACCGTCTCATTCTTCGCCATGACAATGCCGATATGCGTTTGACAGAGATGGGACGCGAGATTGGACTTGTGGATGATGAACGCTGGGCTCGCTTTGAAATCAAGAAAAATCAATTTGACAATGAGATGAAGCGACTAGACAGCATCAAACTCAAGCCAGTCAAGGAAACCAATGCCAAGGTTGAGAAGATGGGCTTCAAGCCGTTAACTGATGCCGTGACAGCCAAGGAATTCCTTCGCCGTCCAGAAGTTTCTTACCAAGATGTGGTGGCTTTCATCGGGCCAGCTGCTGAGGACTTGGATGACAAGACTATCGAATTGATTGAAACAGAAATCAAGTACGAAGGCTATATTTCCAAAGCCATGGATCAGGTTGCCAAGATGAAACGCATGGAAGAAAAACGCATTCCAGCCAATATTGATTGGGATGATATTGATTCTATCGCGACAGAAGCTCGTCAGAAGTTCAAACTTATCAATCCAGAAACTATCGGCCAAGCCAGCCGTATCTCTGGTGTAAACCCAGCAGATATTTCTATTTTGATGGTGTATCTGGAAGGTAAAAATCGTAGTATTTCTAAAAATCAAGAAAAGAAAGCATAGAAAAAACAGCTCCGAAGACGGGGCTGTTTTGTTGACTTGTACTCAATGAAAATCAAAGAGCAAACTAGGAAGTTAGCCGAAGGCTGTACTTGAGTACGGCAAGGCGAAGCTGACGTGGCTTGAATTTGATTTTCGAAGAGTATTATTCTTCATCTGGTGTGAGGATCATAGGGATGATGATCGGTTCACGTTCTGTATTTTCATAAAGGAAGGGGCGAATAGCATTGACAATGGCACCATTGACAGATTGCACGCTAGCATCCTTGTTTTTCAGTGCGATACGAATAGCATTGAAGAGGATGCGCTGGCTTTGGCGAATCAAGTCGCCAGACTCTCTCATGTAGACAAATCCTCGGCTGAGGATGTCTGGGCCAGACAGAATCATCTGCGATTTGAAGTCAACAGTTGCAACTGCCAGAACGACACCGTCTTCGGATAGATCACGACGGTCTTTGAGGACAGCCGCACCGATTTCGCCGATACGATTTCCATCGACATAGATGTCTTGGGCGTTGAAATGACCTGCGATACGAGCTGAGTCTGCAGTAAGGGCAAGCACATCACCATTGCTCATGATAAAGATATTGTCCTTCTCGACACCAGTATCCACCGCTAGTCCAGCGTGGACTTTTTGCATGCGGTATTCACCATGGACAGGCATGAAGTATTTTGGCTTAATCAAGCGGAGCATGAGTTTTTGCTCTTGCTGACCACCGTGTCCAGATGTATGGATATTGTTCACTTTACCGTGGATAACTTCGACACCAGCTTCAGAAATAGTGTTAATCAATTTGTTGACGCTAGTGGTATTTCCAGGGATTGGGCTAGAAGAGAAGATAACAGTATCACCGGGTTGGAGTTGCACCTGACGGTGGGTTCCGTTAGCGATACGAGAGAGGGCCGCCATTGGCTCACCTTGACTACCTGTACAGAGGATCAGAACCTCGCCTGCAGGGTAGTCTTTGATTTCATTTGGTTCGATAAAGGTTCCCTTAGGAGCTTTAATGTAACCAAGGTCGATACCATTGACAATGGCCTTTTCCATAGAACGACCAAAGACTGCAATCTTGCGTCCAGTCTTAACAGCGGCATCCGTTGCTTGCTGGAGACGGAAGATATTGGAGGCAAAGGACGCAAATATGATACGACCTTCGATGCCTTGGATAATCTTCATGATGGACTGGCCAACGACTTTTTCAGAGTTGGTAAAGGTTGGCACTTCTGCATTTGTCGAGTCAGAGAGGAGGCAGAGAACGCCTTCTTCCCCAAGAGCAGCCATACGGTGCAAGTCCGCTGGTTCACCAACTGGTGTAAAGTCGAACTTGAAGTCACCTGTACAGACGATTTTTCCTTGAGGGGTATGAATGACAATCCCCAAAGGCTCTGGAATGGAGTGAGTGGTTCTAAAGAAAGTTGCCTTGAGATTTTTAAAGGTCAACTCAGTGTTGTGGTTGATTTCGTAAAGTTTGGCGTTGCGCAAGAGACCGTGTTCTTCGAGTTTTCCACGGATCAAAGCTAAGGCAAGTGGTCCAGCGTAGATAGGGACATTTGCTTGCTTGAGCAGGAAAGGAATTCCACCAATGTGGTCCTCGTGTCCGTGTGTGATCAAGACAGCCTTGACGCGGTCAATATTGTCTACGATGTAAGAGTAGTCGGGGATAACATAGTCGATACCCAGCAAGTCATCTTCTGGGAATTTAATTCCAGCATCGACGATGATAATCTCGTCTTGGTATTCAATTCCGTATGTGTTTTTCCCGATTTCTCCTAGACCACCGATGGCAAAAACGCCGACTTCTTCAGGTTTAAGAGTATAGGCCATATTAGAACTCCGTGATTTCGAAGACGCCAGTTTCTTTTTCGTAATCTAGCAATTTGTCAGACAAGAGTTCGATATACTCGATGTTGTACTCTGGGCGGTTTTCTTCGACAAGTTGGCGAGCAGCGATACGGCCCTCAAGTTCTGAGCTGGCATCGATGTTTAGGTAAAGTGCTCGTGTTGTTTCACGACGTGGGCTACGTTCTTTTGTTTCTTGATAAAAAACTTTGTAAATCATATAGTTCCTTTCTATTTATAGGTCAACTTATTCCAAACTTTTAGCAGAGATTTGCTTAATTTCATTCCATTTTGTGTCTAGATTGACCTTGATTCGTTACAATTATTTCAATTATACCACAAAATGAAAAATTAGTAAAAGACGGAAATGGAGAAAGTAGGGAGGGAAAGAGGGAGCAAAAAGACAGGTAGGATTTGGTCGGAGAGCGCTTAGGTGTTATAATTAAAGGGGGAATCTGAGGAGATAGTAGATTTAAGGAAGAATATAGTTCTAGTTTCATTAATCGTTAGAGTAGATGGTTGGGAAGAATGATATCTTTGAAAAAAGAAAAAGCTCCTGAGTAATCTCAAGAGCAACCAAAAAGGCTGAGACAAAACTCGGGGATTTTCCTGGAGCAGTCCAGATGGCAGCACCTCTACCTGAAGCGAATGTATCGCAACCTTTGAATGACTTGTCACCAAATCAAACTCGATCTCAGCCTTTACTTAATTCTATCATCTATGAGGCTAAGAAGTCAATCTATAAGTATAACGATGTAGAAATAGCAAGATGGAGTGGAGTGCTTACTAAACAGGCAAAGAAAAGCCCTTAATTTAAGAGTAAGCAAAAAGAGAGGACCAATGGTAGTCAGGGGTATTTACAGCTCAAAGCTGAAGGTAGTCCCACACCCGTACCAGAAGTTGGTACCTTTGAACGCTCTGTTACCAGTCGCCCTACGTTATCCTCTCAATATCTATATTTTACTATAACTTACTGAGGGAATCAATTTTGAAAGCATCAAAAAGCTCCTGACCGAAGTCAAGAGCCGTCAAACACTGGGGGCGAATTGTTCAATCGCAATTTCAGTTCTTTAGAAACCAAAGTTTCAGGGATAGCACTGCAACCCGAAGAGTCAACGACTCAACCTAATTTTCCTACCAGTGTTGAATTACATTTTAACATTGATAGACCAACATTGTCAACGGTTTATATGAAAATAGGAATACAAAAGGAGGATTAAGAATGTTTAGTTTGTTTGAATTTGCAGTAGGGGTTCGCCTCTTGATGTTTGTAGTCTTTGTAGCCTGTGTCTATGGGGGGAATGCCCTGTTTGTGCATCTGGAACACCGCAAAACAAAATTCCTTTGGAAGCTTGCTTTTGTGACGCTCTATTCAATTTTTCTCCTTCTTGTAACCTATGTTGTCTGGCTCGTTTTCTACTTTGGTTTAAATGCTTAAGCTCCAGTACTCATCTAAATATAGAGAAAATCCACCTCGTCTCGATAGATGGGATGAACTTTCTGTATATTTAGATGAGATCTTTATTGTTACAATGTTGATTTCTCGCATCGAAAATCGAGTTGAAACATATATGCCTGATCCAAATTTTTTACGAAGAACCTTTCAATTTCCTTGTTCACTTTTCTATTCCAAAAGCTACAACTTTTTTTAAATTTTTGTGCAGAATTGTTTTTCTAAGTGACAGGCCCTTTTGTTTCAAAACAAAGAAAATTCCCATGCGCTGGCTTTTGTAGTATAATAGTAAACAGACAAAAAGATAGGAATGTGTTATGAAAGTATTAGCTTTTGATACGTCCAGCAAGGCTCTGTCTCTCGCTATTTTAGAGGACAAGCAGGTTCTTGCCGAGACGACTATTAATATCAAGAAAAATCACAGTATTACCCTCATGCCTGCCATCGATTTTTTGATGGCCAGTCTGGATTGGACGCCCAAGGACTTGGATCGAATCGTGGTCGCTGAAGGGCCAGGTAGCTACACAGGTTTGCGAATTGCGGTAGCAACTGCCAAGACCTTGGCTCATACTCTGAACATTGAGTTGGTTGGCATGTCCAGTCTCTTGGCTCTGGTGCCACGTCAGCAAGAAGGCTTGGTGATTCCTATCATGGATGCACGTCGTAACAATGTGTATGCAGGATTTTATGAAAATGCCCAGCCAGTCTTTCCAGAAGCGCACCTGTCCTTTGCGGAAGTGCTAGAGCAGGTCAAGGATGCTGAACAGGTAACCTTTGTCGGAGAAGTTGGTCCCTTTGTGGAGCAGATCCAAGAACAGCTACCACAAGCTAGCTACCAAGAAACCTTGCCAAATGTAGCTAATCTAGCTCTTTGGGCATGGGACAAGAAAGAAGACTCCTTGCACGACTTTGTGCCAAATTACCTCAAGCGTGTCGAAGCCGAGGAAAATTGGCTCAAGAACCACACCGAGTCTGGCGAGTCTTACATTAAACGCTTATGATAGAAATCAAACGAATCCAAAAACAGCCTGAACTAGCTCAAGCCATCTATGCTGTCATGGTAGCTGTTTACCCAGTCAGCCCTTGGACGCTGGAACAAATCCAAGCAGACCTGTCCCAAGACCAGACTTGGTACGCTCTAGCTTATGATGGGGCAGAAGTGATTGGCTTTCTAGCTGTGCAGGAGAATCTCTTTGAGGCAGAAGTCCTGCAAATCGCTGTCAAAGGAGCCTATCAGGGTCAGGGGATTGCGTCAGCCTTGTTTGCAACATTGCCGACAGCCAAGGAGATTTTCCTCGAAGTTAGAAAATCAAATCATCAAGCGCAAGCATTTTACAAGAAAGAAAAGATGGCGATCATCGCTGAGCGAAAGGCTTACTATCATGACCCAGTTGAGGACGCCATTATCATGAAGAGAGAAATAGATGAAGGATAGATATATTTTAGCATTTGAGACATCCTGTGATGAGACCAGTGTCGCCGTCTTGAAAAACGACGATGAGCTCTTGTCCAATGTCATTGCGAGTCAAATTGAGAGTCACAAACGTTTTGGGGGCGTAGTGCCAGAAGTGGCTAGCCGTCACCATGTCGAGGTTATTACAGCCTGTATCGAGGAAGCACTGGCAGAAGCAGGAATTACCGAAGAGGACGTAACAGCCGTTGCCGTTACCTATGGACCAGGATTAGTTGGAGCCTTACTAGTTGGTTTGTCAGCTGCCAAGGCCTTTGCTTGGGCACATGGCCTGCCACTGATCCCCGTCAACCACATGGCTGGCCACCTCATGGCAGCTCAGAGTGTGGAGCCTTTGGAGTTTCCTTTGTTGGCACTTTTGGTCAGCGGTGGACACACCGAGTTGGTCTATGTGTCAGAGGCTGGTGATTACAAGATTGTTGGGGAGACACGAGACGATGCAGTTGGGGAGGCTTATGATAAGGTCGGCCGTGTCATGGGCTTGACTTATCCAGCAGGTCGCGAGATTGACGAGTTGGCCCATCAAGGTCAGGATATTTATGACTTCCCTCGTGCCATGATCAAGGAAGACAATCTGGAGTTTTCATTCTCAGGTTTGAAGTCTGCCTTTATCAATCTTCACCACAATGCTGAGCAAAAGGGAGAAAGCTTGTCTACAGAGGATTTGTGTGCTTCCTTCCAAGCAGCTGTCATGGATATTCTCATGGCAAAAACTAAGAAAGCTTTAGATAAATACCCTGTTAAAACCCTTGTTGTCGCAGGTGGTGTGGCGGCCAATAAAGGTCTTAGAGAACGCTTGGCAGCCGAAATCACTGATGTCAAGGTCATTATTCCACCCTTGCGTCTCTGTGGAGACAATGCAGGAATGATTGCCTATGCCAGCGTCAGCGAGTGGAACAAAGAAAACTTTGCAGACTTGGACCTCAATGCCAAACCAAGTCTTGCCTTTGATACCATGGAATAAAGAGTCAGCTTGAAGCTGGCTTTTTGCCTCCTTAAATGTCAGAATATTTTGACAAATGATTACAAATAATGATATAATATATAAAAAATAAGAGGTGGCAAGATGATTGAGAGAATGGAATTGGGAGAATTTTACAAGGAATTGCGCTTGGCGAGAAAACTCAAGCGGTCAGATGTGGCTTGTGCTGGACTAACAGCATCCCAGCTATCCAAGTTTGAACTAGGGCAGTCTATGCTGTCTGCGGATAAGTTGATCCTAGCTATCCAAGGGATAAATGTGACCTTCGATGAATTTGGGCATAAGCTCAACAACTATCAAGAATCTCCACATATGAAATTTGGTAGAAGGGTTGTGGATCGTTTTGCCCATCAGGATATAGCTGGTTTAGAGCAATTGTTGAAGGAAGTCGAGCAAGAACAGATGGCGCAGATCTATCGTCGTTTGAACGCTATTGTGATTAAAAATGCTATCCATTCCTTGGATAAAAGCTATCTACTCGAAGAGGAGGATCGTGAGTTTTTGACCACCTACCTCTATGCTATTGAGTCTTGGACCTGGTTTGAACTCTATCTTTTTTGCAATACCATGCCCTTCTTGAGCAATCAAGACCTGATTTTTTTATCAACCTCTTTACTTGAAAAATCCAAGGAATTTAAAGAATTGGCACACAATAGACTGTATATGAAAAGTGGCTTTCTGAATATCATATCAGAGCTTATGGAGCGTAAGCTTTTCTCTTACATCCTAATCTTTGAGTCCGAGTTGGAGAGCATGCTTCGTCCGTATGATGTTTTTGAAAAATTATTGTGGCAATTTTTAAAGAAGATGAGCATTTTCCTTCAAACTAAGGGGAGCAATCAAAAAGAGATTGAAAACTTTATCCAATCTCTGCAAGTATTAGAAAATCCACAATTGATAGCCCTTTTTGAACTACGCTTACGGCAATATAAAGAACTTATCGATTAGTCCACAATCGCAAATGAGAGATTTCTATGAGAAAAAATGTCAAATATGCGATTTTCTAAAATAGGGCAGTTTTCATGTTATACTTTCCTCATAAGATACTTGAAGCAAATCCTAGATAGCAGAAGCGGAGTTGGAGAAGGTTTACGTCGGAAATTTCACTATGGCTTGTGTGGGTGAAAATATTGGTTGTGGTGGTAGTGCTTTGCCTGCTTGGGGAGGTAGAGGTATTAGTCCCAGACCTTATGGGGCATTTGATTGGTCGAATGGGCTGATTGAAGGACTGTTTGGAAAACGTCGTAACTAACATTTGGGAGAAAAAACTATGAAAAGGGAAGAAACGAAATTTTACCTAGGGACCATTTTGGTACTTATGTCTTATTACTTGATTTTTAATTTAGTAGTGAGATTAGAGTTTATGGATCAATTATCAGATTTTGGATTTTATGGGATTCAAATTTTATTGATAATAATTGAAGGAATTGCTGCTACTGTGGTTCTTGTTAAGAGTCAACGTTGGAAAGAGTACGGTCGATTCCAGTTTCGTTGGTCCTATCTGGGTATCTTCTTTCTTTCCTTTATATCGATGTTTTTGTGGGTAAATATAACGACTCGGATCTTTCCCAACACGCAAAATGGTAGTGCTATAAAAGAAACCGTAGCCAATTTGACAGGAATTAGTTATTTTGTGACACGTATTCTCTACGGCAGTCTTATTGCTCCGATAGTTGAGGAATTAGTTTTCCGTGGACTTCTGATGACAGCCCTATCTAAATTTAAAAAATACTATATTGATGTTATCATTTCTTCCACACTCTTTAGTCTCATCCATGTTTTGCAATATGGATGGGTGTCAACAGACTTCATCGTTTATGCAGGAGCAGGTCTACTACTCTGTATGCTCTTTCGTTATACACGTTCAATTTATTGGTCAATGGCCCTTCACATCTTGTGGAATACCTTTTTAATTATCGTGAGCTTATTGGTGTTTGGATATTAGAAAGATGAAATATGAAAAAGATAATCTCACGCTACTACTTGTTTATAGCTATTTTACTTGTCATTGCTGACCAGTTCTTGATTCGTTTGCTTTTACACAGCGACCTTGCTGCTGGTCTATCTGACTTTGCCTATTATTTGTCGGATATGATGTTGAATTTTCTTGTGGTTTTATTTGCTCTTATTGTTATGGTTTGGTCAGGGAAATGGCAGAAAATTAACAGTAGAAAATTTAAAGGTTCTTATCTTTTTTATTCCTTTTTAGCTCTTCTTGCTTTTGTTATTTGGAATTTCGTTACCTTTTTTCTTTTCCCACCTACTCGAAATGAAATTTCTTATCAACATGCTGCTCCTACCTTTACAGGAGCTACGGCATTTTTAATGTATTTTTTCTATCCTGTAATTGCAGGTCCCATTTTTGAAGAGATAATTTATCGTGGGTTGGTGATGACCGCTCTGGAAAAAGGGAAGAAATGGGGACTGGATGTGCTCGGTTCGGCTGCTTTGTTTGGAATCTTGCACATTAGTAATCATGGTTGGGTTTTGACAGACTTTTTCTCATATATGGGTGGTGGTCTCATATTTGCAGTCTTATTTAGAGTGACAAAGTCCATTTATTGGCCAATTGGACTGCATATAGTCTACAATGCCATTGGTCAAATTTTACCGTTGCTGTAATTTGGGGTGCTCAATAATATCGGTCTATTCTTGGGGAAAAGTTCCCATTTGAATTCAAAAAGGAGTTGTGATGAAAGTATTTCTTCAAAATAGAGATTTTAGGCAATTAACCATCAACCAGTGGATTTCGACGGTTGGGGATACGATTTTTTATTTGGCCTTTTTGAATTATGTGGCAGATGCGTCATTTGCCCCTTTGGCAATTTTACTCATTACGATTTCAGAGACTGTTCCTCAAGTTCTGCAAATCTTTATGGGAGTTTTGGCTGACTTTCAACACCATCGTGTTCTAAAGTATACGGTTATTAGTTTTGTCAAATTTGTACTTTATTCTATAGTGGCACTTTCGCTTTCAGGGCAGTCCTTTTCCTTATGGCTAGTATTCTTTATTTGTTTGATGAACCTTTTGTCGGATACATTGAGTTACTTTTCAGGAGCCATGCTAACTCCTATTTTTATAAGAATCATTGGGAAAGAACATCTGACAGAAGCTATTGGCTTTAAACAATCAACAGTTAGTTTAGTTCGGACAATCAGTAATATTCTAGGAGGGATTTTACTAGGAATTCTTTCCATTCAGTTCATTTCCTTGCTAAACGCTCTGACGTTTCTGATAGCATTTGTAGGTATTCTTTTCATAAAAAATGATCTTTTGAAAGTTGAAAAAACAATTAGCTATCAAGAAGGTCTTTCTGTAAAATCGTTTTGCCAGCATTTGTTCCAATCATCGAAATTGATCTGGAATATGGATAGAGTGATCTTCATTTTATTTATCGTCTCTATCAGCCAAGCTGTGATCAATGTCACTGTTCCTATTTCGACTCTTTTTTTAAGAAACCAACCGTTTTTGAATTTACAAACCGGTCAATCACTCGCTTTGTTATCAACACTAGAATTATCAGCACTTATTGTCGGAAGTCTCGTTAGTGGCTATCTGAAGAATACAATCTCCATAAAACTAGCTCTATATGCCTCAGTCGTCATCCAGTTACTCCTTTTAGTAGGATTTGCCACAGGTCACTTTGGTTTGATTTTGCTTTTCAGCTCCTTGGATGCCTTCATCGCAGGGTTACTCTCTCCTAGATTGCAAGAACTCGTCTTTAAACAAATACCTGAGGAATCAATGGGAGCGGTTCAATCCTCTATTGGTGCTATTACGGTTGTTTTACCAAGTCTATTCACAATTGTTTTCGTAACGATTGCTACAAGTTTTGGAACCCTAGCGGTCAGCTTTATTCTATTGCTATTACTCCTAACCGCATTTATCATGCTCTTGAATATCCATGAGAGCATTTAGTGGGGAGTTTGTATAATAGGTGTTTGAGACTGGATTACCAGTCTTTTTATGATGGCCAAAATCAGCAAACTTTTTTCTCTTCTTTGAATATGTTATAATAGTCCGTGCTGTGGCTGTGATGACGAACAGACTCAATTGGAGAGAATATGAGGAGAAGGATGAAAGAAAAAGGATTTTGGGAGGGAGTGCAAGCGGCCATTCCGACTGCCCTTGGCTATGTTAGTATCGGACTGGCCTGTGGGATTATTGGTGCACCCTATGTAACACCTGTTGAGATGGGCTTGATGAGCCTCTTTGTTTATGCCGGGAGCGCCCAGTTTGCCATGCTGGCACTGATTGCGGTACAAGCGCCTGTTGCTGCTATTTCTATGACGGTCTTTTTAATCAATTTACGACTCTTTTTGCTGAGTCTGCATGCGTCGACTTATTTCCGTCATACCAGTCTCTGGCAAAATATCGGTATGTCTAGTCTCTTGACAGATGAGACTTACGGGGTTTTGATGGGAGAATTAGCCCATACAGACAAGGTCAATCCTATGTGGATGCATGGGAATAATCTCAACAGTTATGTAGCTTGGTTTGTTGGGACAGTTGTTGGGACAGCTCTAGGTGGTTTACTGCCAAATCCAGAAATCTTTGGCCTTGATTTTGCCCTTGTGGGAATGTTTATCGGGATTTTTGCTTCGCAGTTCCAGATTATGCAAAGACGGATTCCTGTCCGCAATCTGCTGAAGATCCTAGCAGTTGTTACGGTGTCTTTCTTTTTGCTCTTGACAGTGGTGTCTCAGTCTCTAGCTGTTCTATTTGCGACGCTACTTGGATGTACAATGGAGGTGGTCTTAGATGGTCAGTAAATATCTTTTGTTAGCCGTTATCTTTTCAGGCCTAGTGACTTGGATACCTCGTATGATTCCTTTCATCTTGGTCAAGTACAAGGGGTTGCCAGCAATCGTCGAGCGTTTTTTGAAGTTTTTGCCTGTTTCTATTATCTTTGCCTTGATCCTTTCAAGCGTGGTGACAGGCAAGGTTGGGAGTCTTCCTCAAATCAAATGGTTGGACTTTTTAGCAGTCTTTCCAACGGCTTGGGTAGCCTTTCGCTACCGCAATCTAGTGGGCACAGTTCTTTTTGGAGTGGTCTTGATTGCAGTCTTGCGTCTGGTCTTTTAGTCAGCCATAAAAAAAACCTATCACCGAGATAGATATCATATAATAGCGAAAAAAATTATTTTCTGATAAGATAGTAAGGTATTCTATTTTGGAGGAAATATCATGAAAAAAATCGTTAAGTATTCATCACTTGCTGCTCTAGGGCTTGTTGCGACAGGTGTACTAGCAGCTTGCTCAGGTGGAGATAAGAAAGATACTGCAACTAGCGAAGCAGCATCTGCTAAGAAAGAAATTATCGTTGCAACCAATGCTTCACCAAAACCATTTAACTACGAAGAAAATGGCGAGTTGACTGGTTATGAGATTGAAGTAGTCCGTGCTATCTTTAAAGACTCTGACAAGTATGATGTTAAGTTTGAAAAGACAGAATGGTCAGGTATCTTTGCAGGCCTTGACGCAGATCGTTACCAAATGGCGGTTAACAATATCAGCTATACAAAAGAACGGGCAGAAAAATACCTCTACGCAGCACCAATTGCTAAAAATCCTAACGTTCTTGTTGTGAAAAAGGACGACAACAGCATCAAGTCTCTTGATGATATCGGTGGAAAATCAACTGAAGTCGTTCAAGGAACAACCTCAGCTAAACAATTGGAAGAATACAACAAACAACACGCAGATAATCCAACGGTTCTTAACTACACTAAGGCAGATTTCCAACAAATCATGTCTCGTTTGAGTGATGGCCAGTTTGACTACAAGATTTTTGATAAAATCGGTGTAGAGACAGTTATCAAAAACCAAGGTTTGGATAATTTGAAAGTCATCGAACTTCCAAGCGACCAACAACCTTACGTATACCCACTTCTTGCAAAAGGCCAAGATGAGTTGAAGGAATTTGTGGATAAACGCATCCAAGAACTATACAAAGACGGAACTCTTGAAAAATTATCTCAACAGTTCTTTGGCGGTTCTTACCTACCAGCAGAAGCTGATATTAAATAAGTTTGTAAATCATCCATTCTCTCGTAGGTGGATGATTTTGCAACTTCTAGACTTATAGTTTCAAACTATATGTCTGCCTATCTAATAACAATTTGCGAAATCAAATAAAGTATGAGATACTATTACGGTATTATTTTTAAAGGAGAAAGAATCATGAAAATTAAAAAATGGTTAGGCGTAGCAGCTATTGCTACAGTAGCAGGCCTTACACTTGCAGCTTGCGGAAATTCGGACAAGAAAGCAGACAATACAACTACAGTTAAAATTGCGACTGTTAACCGTAGTGGCTCAGAAGAAGCACGTTGGGACAAAGTCCAAGAATTAGTTGAAAAAGACGGCATTAAATTGGAATTCACAGAGTTTACAGATTACTCACAACCAAACAAGGCAACTGCTGATGGTGAAGTAGACTTGAACGCTTTCCAACACTATAACTTCTTGAACAACTGGAACAAAGAAAACGGAAAAGATCTTGTAGCGATTGCAGAGACTTATATCTCACCAATCCGCCTTTACTCAGGTAAAAATGGAGAAGAAAACAAGTACACTAAAGTGGAAGAAATCCCAGATAACGGTGAAATCGCAGTACCAAACGATGCTACTAACGAAAGCCGTGCTCTTTACCTTCTTCAATCAGCTGGTTTGATCAAGTTGGATGTTTCAGGAACTGAACTTGCTACAATCGCAAACATCAAAGAAAATCCAAAGAACTTGAAGATTACTGAATTGGATGCTACTCAAACAGCTCGTTCATTGTCATCAGTTGACGCTGCCGTTGTAAACAATACCTTCGTTACAGAAGCAAAATTGGACTACAAGAAAGCACTCTTCAAAGAACAAGCTGATGAAAACTCAAAACAATGGTACAACATCATTGTTGCGAAAAAAGATTGGGAATCATCACCTAAGGCTGATGCCATCAAGAAAATTATCGCAGCTTACCACACTGATGAAGTGAAAAAAGTTATCGAAGAAACATCAGACGGTTTGGACCAACCAGTTTGGTAATAAGACACAGGGAGGTGGGAGAGAGTTTCCACCTCTTGCTTTTGTCTAGACTGTTGGTTTTGAAGAAGACGATCTTGTAGTCCGTCCATAGACACAAGTCCTCAGTAGAAAGTGAGAGAAAAAATGGTTTTTCCTAGCGAACAAGAACAGATTGAAAAATTTGAAAAGGATCATGTAGCCCAGCATTACTTTGAAGTTTTGCGTACCTTGATTTCTAAGAAATCAGTCTTTGCCCAGCAGGTCGGGCTCAAGGAAGTCGCAAACTATCTGGGTGAGATTTTCAAGCGTGTGGGAGCTGAAGTCGAGATTGATGATAGCTACACAGCGCCTTTTGTCATGGCGCATTTCAAGAGTTCGCGTCCAGATGCTAAGACTTTGATCTTCTATAACCACTATGACACTGTACCAGCGGACGGAGATCAGATTTGGACAGAGGATCCCTTTACACTTTCTGTGCGTAATGGATTTATGTATGGGCGTGGTGTTGACGACGACAAGGGCCATATCACGGCTCGTTTGAGTGCTTTGAGAAAGTATATGCAGCACCACGATGACCTGCCTGTCAATATCAGCTTTATCATGGAAGGGGCAGAGGAATCTGCTTCCATGGATCTAGATAAGTATTTAGAGAAACACGCAGACAAACTTCGAGGAGCAGATTTGCTAGTCTGGGAACAAGGAACCAAGAACGCCTTGGAGCAGTTAGAAATTTCTGGTGGAAACAAGGGGATTGTAACCTTTGATGCTAAGGTAAAAAGTGCGGATGTGGATATCCACTCGAGTTATGGTGGTGTCGTGGAATCAGCTCCATGGTATCTTATCCAGGCCTTAAGTAGTCTGCGAGCTGCTGATGGGCGTATCTTAGTAGAAGGCTTGTACGAGGATGTTCAAGAGCCAAATGAACGAGAACTAGCCTTGGTGGATACCTACGCCCAACGTAATCCTGAGGAAATCAGTCGCATTTATGGCTTGGAATTGCCTCTCTTACAAGAGGAACGTGCAGCCTTTCTAAAACGTTTCTTTTTCGAGCCAGCCCTCAATATCGAAGGGATTCAGTCAGGTTATCAAGGGCAAGGGGTTAAAACGATTTTGCCAGCAGAAGCCAGTGCCAAGTTAGAGGTTCGTTTGGTTCCTGGCCTAGAACCGCATGATGTTCTGGAAAAAATTCGGAAACAGCTAGACAAAAATGGCTTTGATAAGGTAGAATTATACTATACCTTGGGAGAGATGAGCTATCGAAGCGATATGAGCGCGCCAGCTATTCTCAACGTAATCGAGTTGGCCAAGAAATTCTATCCACAGGGAGTTTCAGTCTTGCCGACTACAGCTGGAACAGGGCCTATGCATACGGTCTTTGATGCCCTAGAGGTGCCAATGGTAGCCTTCGGTCTAGGAAATGCCAATAGCCGGGACCACGGTGGAGATGAAAACGTCCGAATCGCCGATTACTACACCCATATTGAATTAGTAGAGGAGCTGATTAGAAGCTATGAGTAGAGATATTATCAAGTTAGATCAGATCGATGTGACTTTTCACCAAAAGAAAAGAACCATCACAGCAGTCAAGGATGTGACCATTCGCATCCAAGAAGGGGATATCTACGGTATCGTTGGATATTCTGGAGCAGGAAAATCCACTCTTGTCCGAGTGATTAATCTCTTGCAAAAACCATCTGCAGGGAAAATTACCATTGATAACGATGTGATTTTTGATGGTAAGGTTACCTTGACGGCAGAGCAGTTGCGTCGCAAGCGTCAAGATATCGGGATGATTTTCCAGCATTTCAATCTGATGAGTCAAAAGACAGCAGAGGAGAATGTGGCCTTTGCCCTCAAACACTCTGGACTCAGCAAGGAAGAAAAGAAAGCTAAAGTTGCTAAGTTGTTGGATTTGGTTGGCTTGGCAGATCGTGCTGAAAACCACCCTTCTCAACTATCTGGAGGGCAAAAACAGCGTGTGGCCATTGCGCGTGCCTTGGCCAATGATCCAAAAATCTTGATTTCAGATGAGTCAACTTCTGCCCTTGACCCTAAGACAACCAAGCAAATTCTGGCTTTACTGCAAGATTTGAACCAAAAACTAGGCTTGACTGTTGTCCTGATTACGCATGAAATGCAGATTGTCAAAGACATCGCCAATCGTGTGGCAGTCATGCAGGATGGGCGTTTGATTGAAGAAGGCAGTGTCCTTGAAATCTTCTCGGATCCTAAACAACCTTTGACTCAGGACTTTATCTCAACAGCCACGGGTATTGACGAAGCCATGGTTAAGATTGAGAAGCAAGAAATCGTAGAGCATTTATCTGAGAACAGTATCTTAGTGCAACTCAAATACGCTGGGGCTTCGACAGACGAGCCACTTTTGAATGAATTGTACAAGCATTACCAAGTAACGGCTAATATCCTCTATGGAAATATCGAAATCCTCGATGGAACTCCTGTTGGAGAATTGATTGTAGTCTTATCAGGTGAAAAAGCAGCACTAGCAGGTGCTCAAGAAGCCATTCGACAAGCAGGTGTACAGCTAAAAGTATTGAAGGGAGGACAGTAAAATGACAGAGTTGATTCAAACTTACTTACCAAATGTCTATAAAATGGGCTGGGCTGGTCAAGCAGGCTGGGGAACAGCCATTTACCTCACTCTTTATATGACCGTTCTTTCCTTTATCATCGGAGGGTTCTTGGGGCTGGTGGCAGGTCTTTTTCTCGTCTTGACAGCGCCAGGTGGTGTCTTGGAAAATAAGATTATCTTTTGGATTTTAGACAAGATTACTTCTATTTTCCGTGCGGTTCCTTTCATCATTCTCTTGGCAATCATGTCGCCACTCTCTCACTTGATCGTCAAGACTAGTATCGGGCCAAATGCAGCCCTTGTCCCACTTTCTTTTGCAGTCTTTGCCTTCTTTGCCCGTCAGGTGCAGGTTGTTTTGGCTGAACTGGACGGCGGTGTCATTGAGGCGGCGCAGGCTAGTGGAGCGACATTCTGGGATATCGTTGGGGTATACCTATCCGAAGGTCTTCCAGATTTGATTCGTGTGACGACTGTAACCTTGATTTCCCTTGTTGGGGAAACAGCTATGGCCGGTGCGGTTGGAGCTGGCGGTATTGGTAACGTAGCCATTGCCTATGGATTTAATCGTTACAATCACGATGTGACTATCTTGGCAACCATTATTATCATTTTGATTATCTTTACAATCCAGTTCTTGGGAGATTTCTTGACCAAGAAATTGAGTCATAAATAAATGGAAGGAGTTCAAAGGGACTCCTTTTTGCTTTTTCAATGAAATGCAAGAAGAGTAAAGCTTCTTTTTAGAAATATGCTATAATAAAGAAAGGCCCCTCAATTAGCAAATCAGAAAGTTTGCTGTGGGAGGGATGATAATGTAAAGGAGTTTGGCTGGTATGAATTATTTCGAGGGGAATGAGTTTTTCCTTCTTTTGTTTGTAGTTTTACTGATTGGTTTTATGATAAACTTTTTTGAAAAACGTAAGGACTACTATATTTTGGTGCTCTCCCTCTTCTTTGCAGGAGCTATCTATGGTAAGAGTCGGGCGATGATAGTCTATTTGCTTGCCTTTGTCATTTATCAATATTTTCTGGTTTTTCTAGCACAGAGGATAGAGGCAAAGCGGCTGAAACCACTGGTTTTCCTTTCCATTCTTCCTTTGGTAATCAATAAAGTCTTTGCCCTGACTTCTCTGCATTTGTTGGCCTTTATTGGAATTTCTTACATGTCCTTTAAGACCATTCAGATTATGCTAGAGATATCGGATGGCTTGATCAAAGAAAAAGTCAGTGTAAAAGATTATCTACAGTTTTTACTCTTTTTCCCAACAGTTAGTGCTGGTCCGATTGATCGGAGTAGGAGATTTTTAAAAGAGATAAACGAGGTCATGCCTCGAAAAGAGTATCTAGAGTTAGCAGGGGACGGTGTGTATCGTATCGTTCTAGGCCTTCTTTACAAGGTTGTTTTATCAACCTATGTTTACCAGATGTTACTCGCTCTAAATAATACTGGTACAGTCGTTTACTCAATCAAGTATATGTACCTCTATACCTTGTATCTGTTCTTTGACTTTGCAGGCTACAGTCTAATGGCCGTTGGAAGTAGTAATATTCTAGGTATCCAGACACCGATGAACTTTAACAAACCTTTCTTGAGTGTCGATATCAAGGATTTTTGGACCAGATGGCATATCACCTTGTCGACCTGGTTGAGAGATTTTGTATTTTCAAGAGTATTGATGCAGGTTATCAGGAAAAAATGGTTTAAAAATAGACTACACAATGCAACCTATGCCTATATGGTCAATATGTTGGTCATGGGTTTTTGGCATGGTCTTAGTGTTAGCTACATTGTTTATGGTTTTTATCACGGTGTCTTGATGGCTGGATTTGAAGTGTATCAAAAGAAAAGCAATTTTTATAAGAAAAATAAAAACAAAAACTGGTATAAGCTACTAAGTTGGTTTGTGACCATGCATTTGGTTATGGTTGGTTTCTTTATCTTCTCAGGTGAACCCTATAAAATCTTGCTTACGATTTTAAAGAGATAAGAAATTGAAAAGAGATTGGAAGAATCGAAGGGATAGGATAAAACGAGATGATTAAACTAAAAGCATTTTTACTATCGCTTGTGCTCGTAATTGCGACGCTTGCCCTTTTAAATGTGACGTATGTCAAGAAGATTGATGATTATTATAAAGTCAAGGATAACAGTATTCGTTATAGCACCTCGTATGAAAAGTATAAAAGTAGGGATATTTTAACAAGCAATATCACTCCCAATACACTGGTTTTATTGGGCTCATCCGAGTTGGTTGCGACAAAGGATGAAGATTATCATCCCAATAGAATTTTTAACTACAACGATTTCAACATCATGCAGATTGGAACCAGTTATTCTCAAAATATCATTCAGGCTACGACCTTGGGCTCTATTGAAGGATCTATGAGTAAGCGAAAAGTGGCTATAGTAGAGTCTGTTCAGTGGTTTGAAAAAGATGGGACTCATCAAGACGCCTTTTTGAACAAGGCTTCTCAGGAACATATCTTCCACATGCTAGATAATGACAAGATTAGTAAGGAAACGAAAGAAAAAATAATCAATCGCATTATCGAGATTACCAAGGGAAATAAGCAACAAAATGATATCTACAAAAAATACAAAAGTTATTTCATAGATGGAAAAGGAACTATAATTGATAAAAAACTACTAGAGTTAGATAACGCGATGTATTCCTTTAAGCTCAAACGAAAATTTTATGAAAATCATGAGAAATCAGATTATCCCTCATCAGGAGACAAAACCCCAGACTATGATTGGGAGAAAATGACGAATCAGTTTGTGGAAGAGGTCAAAAAGAAAACAGACAATAATGACTATGCTGTTGATAATAATTACTACAATACTTACTTAAAAGACCGCTATGCATCACTGAAAGATTCTAATAAAGATTTGAGTTACCTAGAGTCACCAGAGTATTCAGATATGGAACTCTTCTTGACAGTTGCTAAGGAATTGGGAATCGAAGTTGAGGTCATTATTTTCCCAGTAAACGGGAAATGGAATGACTACACTGGTGTATCAAGAGAGATGCGAGAAAAAACTTATAAAAAAATAGAAGATGTCGCAAAAAGCCATGGTGCAACTGTATTAAACTATGGAAACAGAGAGTATGATGATTACTTTTTATTTGACGTGATGCACGTTGGAGTGAAAGGATGGATGGAAGTTGAAAAAGAACTTTACAAATTTGCAAACCAAGCTAACTAACACACAGCGTTTAATCTTGTGGACACTATTTTTCTATACGGTTATCTTAAGCATCGTGATTTACTGTTTTGTGACTGATTTTTCGAATATTCAAGAATTTATTTATAGTGAATTCTAAGATTGTATACAAAAAGGCCCTGGAACTAGACATTGCTAGTCTTCAGGGCTTTTACGTTACATTTTATCGGTGATTTTTTGACTTAGAAATTGCCCCATCACAGCTCCCATCAAGGCACCTAGGAGGATGCTTGAAACAAAGAGAAGGATTTTGTCCAACTCTGGAGCGACCATGATACGGTCGATGTATTCTTGTGACTTTCCACGCGCGAGTAAGGTGGCCATGTAAGCTTTGGGACTGATCCACATGAGGAGGATAGGGCCGCTTGTGCTGAAAGCAAAGACAAGGAAGGAGAGGATGTTTTTGATTCGGTCTTTATAGTTGCCTAGACAAGCGATAGCATCTGCTACAAGACCACAGACGATACCTGGAAGAAAAGCACCAGCACCATGCTTGCTAGCTAGGAAAAAAAGTGCCATAAAAAGTCCTAGAGTTGTAATAGCGCCAAAACGAGGGACCTTCGTCAAAAGAAGCATGTAGACACTGCCACCGACAAGGACAGAAAAGGCAGGCGCGTAGAACATATTGCCTGTCTGGTCGACCAGATGTCCTAGGAAGACTCCAATCCCCACACAGAGGAAGTAGAGGACGGCGGCCAAGAGGGTGGTTAAGATATTTTTCTTCATGAGAATCTCCTTGATGCAAATTAACAAAACCAATTGTATCACGCTTTTTGAGGATTGTAAATGGGTGCTCTATGTTTTTGAAAACGTTTGAAATATGATATAATGGTTACATTGTTAGTTTAAGGAGAGTAATATGGGAAAATTTCTAGAATTTGTCTTTAATCGTATCTTTTTGGGAATGATTGCGACGGCTTATTTCTGGCTATTAACACTAGCAGGAGGAGTGGTCTTTGGTTTGGCACCGGCTAGCGCCACCCTTATGAGTTTGTATGCGGAGCATGGTTATACCTATCGAGCATACCATTTGAAGGAAGCTTGGGAATTGTATAAGAGTAATTTTGTCAAGAGCAATCTAGCTTTCTATAGTTTTGTATTTGTGGATCTTGTCCTAGTTTATGGTTTGTATCTTCTAGTTCAATTGCCCCACCAGACGATTTTCCATCTCTTGGCGACCTTTCTCAATGTCCTTGTAGTTGTTTTTGTCTTTCTAGCCTATACTGTTTCCTTGAAACTTCAGGTGTACTTTGATTTATCCTACCAAAATACCTTGAAACTGTCCCTTATCGGGATTTTCATGAGCCTACCTGCGATTGCCAAGGTTTTACTCGGGACGACTCTCCTTGTAGGAGTTGGTTATTATATGCCTGCCTTGCTCTTTTTTGTAGGAATTGGAATATGGCATTTCTTTATCAGTGATATGTTGGAACCTATTTATGAAAGTATCCATGAAAAATTGGCGACAAAATAGAATGAAGCAGTTCTGGCTTCACTCTCTTTTACGGATTTATAGTTTGGTTATGATCGTGGTCATTGCCAGTTTTGCGATTATGCTATCGTATGCTGACTGGGACTCGCGTGAGAAAGAGGCCCAAAGGGTTGCAGAACGTGTGACCACTCGGACAGTGAGTGAAGTGGAATATTATCACAGAGAGTCAACTCAACTCGCTCAGTCTTTGGTTGAAAATCAAGCCCGAATTGAAGGGATTTACAAGTATTTCAGTCTTAGCACCCCAGACTATTTCTATTGGCAATTAGAGCGTAAAACTTCGCCTTATATTTCTGTATCCTTGTATGAAAATATTGATAATATCTATGTTCGGAATGATTTTGTGACTGGAGTGGCTATTGTCCTTCAGGACTATAAGGAAGTGTATGTTTCGACTAGAGAAAAACGCAGCGGAGAGAAAGTCCCTGCGGAGGATTTTAAGCCGACAGCCAACAGTTTTGCCATTCCCGTTTCCGATCCTGTGTCTGACAAGGATTTAGGAGTGATCTATATCTCCTTATCGCCAGATGTTCTCCATGGAGCTATTGACAATACAAGGGGCCATATCCCGATGGCTGTAACAGTAACTTCGCCTTTTGAGACTGAGATGTTCCATATTGGGGAGAAGGTATCAGTCGAGAGGGAGAACTGGTTTGTAGGTGTTACCTCTCACGGTTATCAGGTTCGAGCTGCTGTTCCTAAAAATTTTGTTCTTACTGGAACTTTGACGAGTTCAGCTATTATTATTGGGCTAAGTATCCTCTTTATCATCATTTTGTACGTGACTCTTAGACAGACTTTCTCAAATTACCAAAAACAAGTCGTAGATCTAGTAGATTCGATCGAGGTGATTGCTCAAGGAGAAGAAGGACTTCGAATTGATACCTCTGAAAAAGACCAAGAGTTGCTTCTCATTGCAGAAACAACCAATGATATGTTGGATCGCCTGGAAAAAAATATCCACGATATCTATCAGCTAGAGCTCAGTCAAAAGGATGCCAATATGCGAGCCCTGCAGGCTCAAATCAATCCTCACTTTATGTACAATACTCTAGAGTTTTTACGGATGTATGCCGTTATGGCAAGTCAGGATGAACTGGCAGATATTATCTATGAATTTAGTAGCTTGTTACGCAACAATATCTCCGACGAGCGGGAAACCACGCTGAAGCAGGAGTTGGAATTCTGCCGAAAATATAGCTATCTCTGCATGGTGCGTTATCCTAAATCCATTGCCTATGGTTTCAAGATTGCACCAGAATTGGAAGAAATGAGGATTCCAAAATTTACACTCCAACCATTAGTAGAAAACTACTTTGCCCATGGTGTTGACCATCGCAGAACAGATAATGTCATCAGTATCAAAGCCTTGAAGGGCCAAGGTTTCGTTGAAATCTTAGTGGAAGACAATGGTCGGGGAATGTCTTCTGAGAAACTAGCTAGCCTGCAAGAAAAATTAACTCGGCGAAGTTTTGAACACGAAGCAAGCTACAGTGGAGAGCGGCAATCAATTGGAATAGTAAATGTACACGAACGCTTTGTTCTCTACTTTGGGGATCGCTACCAAATCAGTGTAGAGTCAGCTGAGCAAGAAGGTGTTCGTTACCAGATCACTATCCAAGATGAATAGAAAGGGTAGAAATGTATAAAGTTTTATTAGTAGACGATGAGTACATGGTGACAGAGGGGCTCAAGCGATTAATTCCCTTTGAAAAATGGGATATGCAAGTCGTCGCGACAGCTAATCACGCAGATGATGCTTTGGACTATGTTAAGAAAAATCCAGTAGATGTGATCATTTCCGATGTCAACATGCCAGATAAGACAGGGCTTGAGATGATTAGGGAAATGAAAGAGCTACTTCCAGATACCTATTATATCTTGCTGTCTGGTTATCAGGAGTTTGATTATGTCAAAAAAGCCATGAACCTTAGTGTCGTGGATTATCTGGTCAAGCCAGTAGACAAGGTGGAGTTGGGCAATTTACTAGAAAAGATTGCGCGACAGCTTCAAGAAAAGGTGGAGCAAAGTCAGACCCTCAGTCAAGAATTAGATGAAGAAGGCTTTATCAGTTTTTTAGCAGGTAAAGAAAACTGGTGGATAGGACTTTCAAAGGAAAAGCAAGGCTCTTTTACCATTCCTTACTATGTTTTGGGGCAAGACTGGCAGATTTTCATCTCTGATCAACCGCTCGATGGCATCGTCGTGACACCATTTGAAGCACCCTATCAGCCATCCTTTGAGAATTGGAAGATCAATGCTGAAAAAGCCCTCTTCTACGGTTCAGTCAATCTAGAAAAATCCGAGAGTTTGTTTGCTTATTACGAGCCGATTTATCGGGTGATTATCCAAGGGAATATCAATCAAATCATCGAAGAATTAACCCTGCTAGAGAAGGTCGTCTTGGAAAATACCCCGCGCGTGGCCATCACGAAGCAGCTCTTCACCCAGTTTGTCATGGATGTCTTTCATTTGTTTGAACACCTAAAAGCAGATGATATGACCGAGATTGTCAAAGCCATCCATGCCATTAACACCTTTGAAGAATTGGTTGCCTATATCAAGGACACCTTGACCAAGTTCTTTGGCCAGTACCGCATGAATGAAAATGTGGTGAGCGTTCTGGAAGTGATTGGGCGTGATTACCAGAAAGAGCTCTCACTTAAGGATATTAGCAAGGATCTCTTTATCAATCCTGTCTATCTCGGTCAGCTGATCAAGAGGGAAACCAACTCAACCTTTGCGGAACTGCTCAATAAACAGCGAATTAAGGCAGCGCAGCAACTCTTACTTTCGACCAGTGATAGCATCGAAGATATTTGCTATGCAGTTGGCTACAGTAATGTTGGATATTTCTACAAGGTTTTCCGTAAATTGTGCGGAAAATCACCGAAAGCCTATCGGAAACAAGTTGAAACCAACTTGTAAAAGTTGTATTCCTGTACAAAAAATGCTATAATGTTCAAAATATCTTATGGAGGAAAACATGAAAAAGAATCCTATTTATCTTTGGGTTTTGTTAGTCCTATCAGCCCTCATTTCATCTATGTCACTATTTGGAATCTTGAGTCCATTGCCAAGTAAAGATGCGCTTCGTGCTAGCCTGGCGAATAGCGGGACGCTTACTGCCCAGCAATTAGAAGACACGGTCAACTATACTTACAAAGTGTCAGAATCCTCTCACTCTATTTTTAATATGTTGTTGATTATTTTATCTGCAATTTTAGTTGTAGTAGCCTTTGTATTTCTCGTACGTAAAAACGTGCAACTTGCAAACTATACTTATATTGGCTATGTTTTACTAGCTATTGTTGGTCTGGTTTATAGCTATATGAACATTCAAGATGCAGTTCAATTAATCAAAGATAGTGCCCTTGGCTTAGGAATGGGAGCATTAGCAAAAGGGACGGATATTTTGTTCATCATCATCAATGTTCTCTTTTTAGCCTTAGTCTTTTACAAGATGTGGCGCCAACAAAAGGACTTGACTGAGGAAGTCGAAGCAGAAGATGTTGCCTAAGTATTGACAAAAGAGAACTATCAAGTTACAATTTTGGTAGTTCTTTTTATATCGTAAACATAAAAATCGAGGTCAACATGAAAAAAATATCCTTAGTGTATATCAGTCTGAGTGGGAATACAGAGAGTTTTGTAACCCGACTCAAGGACTATCTCTTGTCCCAGTACGAAGGGATTGAGGTCCAAAAAATCCATATCAAGGACCTAGTCAAGGAAGGTCAAGAATTCTTTGAAATGGAACATCCCTATATCGCTTTTTTGCCGACCTATCTAGAAGGTGGGAATGGTGTCGATAACGGCGATGTTGAGATTCTAACAACTCCACTGGGCGACTTTATCGCCTATGGGGACAATGCTAGTAAGTGTTTTGGGGTAGTGGGATCTGGTAATCGCAATTTTAACAATCAATACTGCCTGACAGCCAAGCAGTATAGTCAGCGCTTTGGTTTCCCAGTTTTGGCTGACTTTGAAATGCGTGGTATGCTGGGAGATATTAAAAAGGTCGCAGCGATCATTGCAGACTTGTATGAGTTAGAAACAGAAAAATAAAGTAGTACTGAGGGGCAGTTGAGATTTTCAACTGCTTTTTGTGTATACAAAAAGCACCCCGTAAGGGTGCCATTTATAAACTATCCTGCTTTTCCGATAGCAAGTGCATAGATAAAGAAGATAGCGAAGCCAAAGAGGAAAATCAATCCTGCGATAGCGAGGAGTTTTAGCCAAGAAGGAAGGTTTTTATTTTCACGTGTCACCAATACATAGTTCAAAAGAGCGAAGAATGGTGTTGTCAGGAAAGAACCAATCATGGCGAAGCGAAGCATGGTTGATACCTGACCAGCAAAGAACTTGATGATGATGATACCGATAACAGCTGTGAGGGTCATCCAGATGTTCAAAGATTTGCTATCATCCTCTTTTTGACTTAACAAGAGTCGTAGGGAAACCTGATTAACGCGGGAATAGCCATCGATAACAGTAATGACTGTTCCAAAGATACAGAGAAAGGCGATGAAGGTGATCAAGTAACGGGACCATTCTCCAAGAACAGAGGCATACATACCCACGAATTGAGAGATGTATTTGGCCGAAGCGGCCTCAACTGCTTGTCCTGTAGGATACTGAATGAGTGCTCCGAGTGCTACAAAGAATACAGCCAGGATAGCAGTTCCAATGTAACCAACGTTAAAGTCGAAAAGGGCGTCCTCTGTATTAAAGTTGACAGTCTTTTTCTTTTCAGCAGACCAGAGTGAGTTGATGGCTGAAATTTCAATAGGGGCAGGCATCCATCCTAGGAGGGAAACGATAAAAGGGAGGGCTGCCATTTGCCAAGGTGTCTTCTCGACAAAATCAGAACTGTATTCTGGATGCTTAATTGCTGCAATGATAACTGCAAGAACAGTTGCAATAGTCAAAGCTGACATGATCCATTTTGCCATACCATCCAACAGTTTGTAGCCACCAAAGAGTAGCATGGCCCAAATGACCGCAACAAGGATAAGGGACCATTGAGTGATGCTAAGACCAATCATAGGGAAGGCGCTAGCGATGATGGCTGAACAAAGGATAGCGACCCCAGCTGTGTTGACCATAGCAGAAAAGACATTGAGGATAAAGAAGATCCAGAGATAGAACTTGCCTTTTTCGGCGTAGCCTTCGACCAAGGTTTTACCAGTATCGGCAGTATATTCGGCACCAAAACGGAAAAATGGATATTTGAAAACATTGGCTAAGATAACTAAGAGGAGTAGCGACCAACCATAAGAACCACCAGCTTGAGTGGAGGATACGATGTGAGAACCTCCAACGGCGGCAGAAGCCATGAGGATACCTGGCCCCATTGCCTTTAGTTTGCTTGTCCAGGTTGACTGATTTAATGAAGTAACTTGTGACATAATAAACACTCCTATTTTTGAATTTTCAGAATAATCTGAATAGGTAGCTTCTATTCTACAAAAAATTTAGGAGAAATGCAAGAATATTTTGAAAAAAGTTGGGAAATCATGAAAAGATTCACAAAAATCATATGAAAATAACTATGACTGTTTCGAGAGGATAATGTTGACTAGAGTGAATAAAAATCCGAGAAGTTTTCTTCTCGGACTTTGGTCATTTTAATCGATCTGTGATATCTTTTGATAGCAACATTCCCAGATGGTAAGTTTTATTGATATGTGCAATGACATCATTGATGTTGTCAGTCGTGTGAATTTTCTCTTTGATGTCAGCCTTAAATATTTCATCCTTCAAGAGTTGCTCTTGGTAGAGCTTTTGAAGTCTTTCCTTCTCGTACTTATTGAGCAGAAAAAGGAAAACCAAGCTAAGTACAACGAGGATATAAGCATATTGGCTCATAAGGTATCTCCCAGTATGATAAAGAAATAGTAAAAGTGAATACATTGTTTCATTGAACAACTGCAAGGCCGAACAAAATATGAATATTATTTTGCCTCAACCTTTCAGATTGCTTCACAATTAAGTGATTTAAAAGATTACGACATATCTTGAAATAAATCGAAATTATTTGGTTCGGTGAATTAGTGAAGCGCCTAGCCAAATTACCGTAGTTACGACGTCAGGGTCTCTAAATCGATTATATTTAGGGGCCCCTGACTAGTGAAGCAGTTAGCTAGTCCGCATATAAGCGGCTAGCGTCTAACAATTAGGAACTTTAGTTCCAATTGTTAGTACTGAATCACATCTTCTCTGGTGCTTCTACTCCGAGCAAACGAAGAGCTTCTTTGAGAACGACTGAGGTTGCGTAGCTGAGGGCTAGACGGCTGTCGCGTTCTGGACTTTCATCCAAGATACGTGTATGTGCATAGTACTTGTTGAAGGCTTGAGCCAGACCAATCGCAAATTTCGCAATGATAGAAGGTTCAAAGTTATCTGCTGCACGGCTGATAATACGTGGGAAGTCCTGAAGTAGTTTAATGATTTCCCAGCTTTCAGCATCATTCAGGCTGTAGTTGCCGGCTGTTTCTGGTTTGAAATCGGCTTTGCGCAAGATAGATTGGATACGAGCGTAAGCATATTGAACGTAAGGTCCAGTTTCACCTTCAAAGGATACCATTGCTTCAAGGTCGAAGTCATATCCATTTGTACGGTCGGTCTTAAGATCATAGAACTTGATAGCCCCAACTCCAACAGCATGGGCAACTTGATCTTTATTTTCTAACTCAGGATTTTTCGCTTCGATTTGGGCTTTGGCACGACTAACAGCCTCTGCAATAGTCGGTTCTAGCAAGATGACATTTCCTTTACGAGTAGAGAGTTTTTTCCCTTCTTTTGTTACCAATCCAAACGGAACATGGACAATGTCTTGGCTCCAATCGTAGCCCATCTCTTGTAATACTGCCTTGAGTTGTTTAAAGTGGGCAGATTGTTCTTGGCCAACAACGTAGATAGACTTTGCAAATTGGTATTCGTTTTTACGGTAAAGAGCTGCAGCCAAGTCACGAGTGATGTAGAGAGTTGCACCATCAGATTTCTTGATAAGGGCTGGATGTTCAATTCCATATTTCTCAAGATTGACAACTTGGGCTCCTTCTGACTCAACAAGAAGTCCTTTTTCGGCAAGAATGTTTACAACAGCATCCATCTTATCATTGTAGAAGGCTTCTCCGTTGTAGCTGTCAAATTCGACTTGCAATTCATTGTAAAGGCGGTTAAATTCCACCAAACTTTCATCACGGAACCATTGCCAGAGAGCGAGAGCTTCCTCATCTCCATTTTCCAGTTTGCGGAACCATTCGCGTGCTTCTGCATCCAAGCTAGGGTCCTTTTCAGCTTCAGCATTGATGCGAACGTAGAGTTTAAGAAGTTCATCGATTGGATGAGCTTTAACAGCTTCCTCGCTTCCCCATTTCTTGTAGGCAACAATCAACATTCCAAACTGTTTTCCCCAGTCTCCAAGATGGTTGACCTTGACAGTTTGATAACCAATCTTTTGGAAGATATGTGATAAGCTATCCCCAATAACCGTTGAACGAAGGTGACCAATAGAGAATGGTTTAGCGATGTTAGGACTAGACATGTCGATAACGACATTTTCTTGATTGCCAATGGTTTGGTCGGCATAGTGCTCTTTTTCAGTGATAACAGCTTGCAATACTTGAGCCGAAATAGCAGATTTATCAAGGAAGAAGTTTACGTAAGGACCCGTTGCCACTACTTTTTCAAAGGCTTGGCTGTTGATTTTTGCAGCAATATCGGCAGCAATCATTTGCGGAGCTTTACGCTCGACCTTTGCTAGAGAAAAGGCAGGGAAGGCGATGTCTCCCATTTCTGAGTTTTTAGGTGTTTCCAGTAAATTTAAAATAGCCTCTTGATCCAGGCTATCAATGACGCTAGCCAACTCGCTAGCAATCAATTCTTTTGTATTCATAAGGGCTCCTTTTGGGCTTTTTTACTATTTTAACACAATTTACTACATTTTTTGAGAAAGAAAAGAATTTTTTTGAATTATCTATTTTTTTTGGTATAATATAGTCATAAAATAAATGTAAAATTTGTTATAAATATTCACTTAAGAGGATAACATGAGAAAAAGAGAACGGCATCAATTGATTAAAAAGATGATCACCGAAGAAAAACTTGGGACACAAAAAGAGATTCAAGATCGTTTAGAAGCTCGTAATGTTTATGTGACACAAACGACTTTGTCGCGTGATTTGCGTGAAATCGGCTTGACCAAGGTTAAGAAAAATGATATGGTGTATTATGTACTAGCAAATGAGACAGATAAGATTGATTTAGTTGAGTTTTTGTCTCATCATTTAGAAGGAGTTGCAAGAGCAGAGTTCACCTTGGTACTTCATACCAAACTTGGGGAAGCTGCAGTCTTAGCAAACATTGTAGATGCAAACAAGGATGAATGGATTTTAGGAACGGTTGCTGGTGCTAATACCTTATTGGTTATTTGTCGAGACCAGCACGTTGCCAAGCTGATGGAAGATCGTTTGCTAGATTTGATGAAAGATAAATAAGGTCTTGGGAGTTGCTCTCAAGACTTATTTTTAGCAAGGAGAGACGGAAAATGGCAACAGAAAAGCTATCACCCGGCATGCAACAGTATGTGGATATTAAAAAACAATACCCAGATGCTTTTTTGCTTTTTCGGATGGGTGATTTTTACGAGTTGTTCTATGAAGATGCAATCAATGCAGCACAGATTTTAGAAATTTCCTTAACAAGTCGGAATAAAAATGCAGAAAATCCGATACCCATGGCGGGCGTCCCCTATCATTCTGCCCAACAGTATATCGATGTTCTGGTTGAGCAGGGATACAAAGTTGCCATAGCCGAACAGATGGAAGATCCCAAACAAGCAGTCGGTGTTGTCAAGCGAGAGGTGGTCCAGGTCATCACACCTGGAACGGTCGTCGATAGCACTAAGCCGGATAGTCAGAATAATTTCTTGGTTGCCTTAGATCGTGATGGCAATCAATTTGGCTTGGCTTATATGGATCTAGTGACAGGTGACTTTTATGTGACAGGTTTATTGGATTTCACGTTGGTTTGTGGGGAAATTCGCAATCTCAAGGCTCGAGAAGTGGTGCTGGGTTATGACTTGTCTGAGGAAGAAGAACAAATCCTCAGCCGTCAGATGAATCTGGTTCTTTCCTATGAGAAAGAAGGTTTTGAGGACATCCATTTACTGGATTCACGACTGGCAGCTGTGGAGCAAGCGACAGCTAGTAAGCTACTCCAGTATGTTCACCGGACCCAGATGCGGGAATTGAACCACCTCAAACCTGTTATCCGCTATGAAATCAAAGATTTCTTGCAGATGGACTATGCGACCAAGGCTAGTTTGGATTTAGTTGAGAATGCCCGTTCAGGCAAGAAGCAGGGCAGTCTTTTCTGGCTTTTGGATGAAACCAAAACGGCTATGGGTATGCGGCTCTTGCGGTCTTGGATTCATCGTCCCTTGCTTGATAAGGAACGAATCATCCAACGTCAAGAGGTGGTGCAGGTCTTTCTTGATCATTTCTTTGAGCGCAGTGATTTAACGGACAGTCTCAAAGGTGTTTATGATATCGAACGCTTGGCTAGTCGGGTTTCTTTTGGAAAAACCAATCCCAAGGATCTCTTGCAGTTGGCGACCACCTTATCAAGTGTGCCACGGATTCGAGCGATTTTAGAGGGAATGGAACAGCCTGCTCTGGCTTACCTTATCGAACAACTGGATGGAATCCCTGAGTTGGAGAGCTTGATTAGCGCAGCCGTTGCTCCTGAAGCTCCTCATGTGATTACAGAGGGGGGAATTATCCGAACTGGATTTGATGAGACCTTGGACAAGTACCGTCGAGTTCTCAGAGAAGGAACTAGCTGGATTGCTGAGATTGAGGCTAAGGAGAGAGAAAACTCTGGTATCAGCACGCTCAAGATTGACTACAATAAAAAGGATGGCTACTATTTCCATGTGACCAATTCGCAACTGGGAAATGTGCCAGCCCACTTTTTCCGCAAGGCGACACTGAAAAACTCGGAACGCTTTGGGACTGAGGAATTAGCTCGTATCGAGGGAGATATGTTGGAGGCGCGTGAAAAGTCAGCCAACCTAGAGTACGAAATCTTTATGCGTATCCGAGAGGAAGTCAGCAAGTATATCCAGCGCTTGCAGGCTCTAGCCCAAGGAATTGCGACAGTTGATGTCTTGCAAAGTCTAGCAGTTGTGGCTGAAACCCAGCATTTGATTCGACCTGAGTTCGGTGACGGCTCACAAATCGATATCCAGAAAGGTCGCCATGCTGTCGTCGAAAAGGTTATGGGAGCGCAGACCTATATTCCAAACAGCATCCAGATGGCAGAAGACACCAGCATTCAACTGATTACGGGACCTAACATGAGCGGGAAGTCCACCTATATGCGCCAACTAGCCATGACGGCGGTGATGGCCCAGCTGGGCTCTTATGTTCCTGCTGAGAGCGCCCATTTGCCTATTTTCGATGCTATCTTTACCCGTATCGGAGCAGCAGATGACTTGGTTTCAGGTCAATCAACCTTCATGGTGGAGATGATGGAGGCTAACAATGCCATTTCGCATGCGACCAAGAACTCTCTCATTCTCTTTGATGAATTGGGACGGGGAACTGCGACTTATGATGGGATGGCTCTTGCCCAGTCCATCATCGAATACATTCATGAACATATCGGAGCCAAAACCCTCTTTGCGACCCACTACCATGAGTTGACCAGTCTGGAGTCTAGCTTGGAACACTTGGTCAATGTTCATGTGGCAACCTTGGAGCAGGATGGGCAGGTTACCTTCCTTCATAAGATCGAACCAGGACCAGCTGACAAATCCTACGGTATCCATGTTGCTAAGATTGCTGGCTTACCAGCCGAACTTTTAGCAAGAGCGGATAAGATTTTAACGCAACTGGAGAGTCAGGGACAAGAAAGCCCAGCTCCAATAAGACAAACAAGTGCTGTCACGGAACAGATTTCACTCTTTGATACGCCTGAAGAACATCCTATCCTAGCAGAATTAGCTAAACTGGATGTTTACAATATGACACCTATGCAGGCTATGAATGTCTTAGTCGAGTTAAAACAAAAATTATAAAAAGGGGCCCACTCATGTATTTGTGAGTGGGTTTTTCTCTATTACTTTTTATGGGCCAAGAGTTGATTGATGTGGTCTACTTTTTTAGCTTCCCTTTTATAGAGAATAGTCCAGATGATGAGGTAGACAATCGCAAACTCTGGAATGAGTTGGAGATAGAAGGTCCAGTGGAAGGGGAACCAACCAGCCAGAGTTGCTAGTGGAACAAAGCCAGCCAGCATGAGGAAGAAATGGGAAAGTGTGGCACGGAGCAAGCTCCAGTCACGGCTGAATAAGCGACTGCCAAAGCTAAAGAGAACGCCGATAGCTGACCAGATAATCGTGCAGTAGAGTAAGACCAGGGCACCGTGAACCTGATGTTGAACCATCGCTTGGCCGATGAGAGACTCAGGGCTCAGTGGGGCATAGGTATTTGGGGCATACATGAGTGAAAAGAGGATAGAGAGGATGAGGCCGATAAGTACACCAGCGGCTGCGTCGTGGAAGATTTGTTTTTTCATAGTTCTAATTTCTCCTTGATGGTTTTTAGGTAACGGCGTGAAGAGTAGGTGAAGCTTTCGTTTTTTAAGAAAATTTCAACCAGACCGTTGGGCGTGAGCCTGAGATGAGAGATGGAGTCGATATTGACGATTTCAGATTGGGAAATTTGGATAAAAGTGGTCGGCAGAATGTCAAGAACCTGATAGAGTCGCAAATCAATGCTGTAGGTCTGAGATGCAGTTTCTGCTAGAACCTTGCGATTCTCGATATAGAAGCGTTGTATCTTACAAATCTTAACTAGATAGACCTGATCATCAATCTTTCCTTTGATTGTTTCTTTTTGGTCAAGATTTTCAGCGAACTCGATGACTTTTTGGACTTTTTTGGTCGGCTGAGGAGTTTGGACAATCAGCTTTTCCTCCTCGTAAGTCTCCTTAATCTGTAGTTCTACTTTCATAAATTTCCCTCCTTTTCAGTTATACAAGGTTAATCTCACTTCTTGTACACCTTAATCAATACTCTTCAAAAATCAAATTCAAACTGCGTCAGCGTCGTCTTGCCGTACTAAAGTACTGTCTGCGCCTAGCTTTCTAGTTTGCTCTTTGATTTTTATTGAGTATACCACTATTTTACGACCTCTGGCAAGAGCTTTTGCTTATGTGGAGAGATTTGGAGTCTATGTGGTCTTTCCTTTTTCTGGTAACATCTGAAATATGGTATAATAGCACTAATGGATTTCTAGGAAAATAGATACAGAAAGGGGCTGAAAGGTGTCTCATATTATTGAATTGCCAGAGGTGCTGGCAAACCAGATCGCGGCAGGAGAGGTCATTGAACGTCCTGCCAGTGTGGTTAAAGAGTTGGTAGAAAACGCCATTGACGCAGGCTCTAGTCAGATTATCATTGAGATTGAGGAAGCCGGTCTTAAGAAGATTCAAATCACCGATAATGGTCATGGAATTGCTCACGATGAGGTGGAGTTGGCCTTGCGTCGCCATGCGACCAGTAAGATAAAAAATCAAGCAGACCTCTTTCGGATTCGGACGCTTGGTTTTCGTGGTGAAGCCCTGCCTTCTATCGCTTCTGTCAGTGTCTTGACTTTGTTGACGGCGGTGGATGGTGCGAGTCATGGGACCAAGCTCGTTGCGCGTGGGGGTGAAGTTGAGGAAGTCATACCAGCGACTAGTCCTGTGGGGACCAAAGTTTGTGTGGAGGACCTCTTTTTCAACACACCTGCACGTCTCAAGTATATGAAGAGCCAGCAAGCGGAGTTGTCTCATATCATTGATATTGTCAACCGTCTGGGCTTGGCTCATCCTGAGATTTCTTTTAGCTTGATTAGTGATGGCAAGGAAATGACACGAACAGCTGGAACTGGTCAACTGCGTCAAGCCATTGCAGGAATTTACGGTTTGGCTAGTGCGAAAAAGATGATTGAAATTGAGAATTCGGATCTAGATTTTGAAATTACAGGTTTTGTGTCCTTGCCGGAGTTGACTCGGGCTAATCGCAACTATATCAGCCTCTTCATCAATGGCCGTTATATCAAGAACTTTTTACTCAACCGTGCTATTCTTGACGGTTATGGCAGCAAGCTCATGGTGGGACGCTTTCCACTGGCTGTTATTCATATCCATATTGACCCTTATCTAGCGGATGTCAATGTGCATCCGACCAAGCAAGAAGTGCGAATTTCTAAGGAAAAAGAACTGATGACGCTGCTTTCAGAGGCTATTTCTAACAGTCTCAAGGAACAAGCCTTGATACCTGATGCTTTAGAAAATCTTGCCAAGTCGACCGTGCGCAATCGTCAAAAGGTAGAGCAGACCATTCTCCCACTCAAAGAAAATACGCTCTACTATGAAAAAACAGAACTCTCAAGACCTTGTCAAGCTGAGGTGGCTGATCATCGGGTTGAATTAACTGAGGAAGGGAAAGATTTGACCTTATTTGCCAAGGAAACCTTGGACCAGCTGACCAAGCCAGCAAAACTGCATTTTGCAGAGAGAAAGCCTGTCAGCTATGACCAACTAGACCACCCAGAGTTAGATCTTGCTAGCCTCGATAAGGCTTATGACAAGCTGGAGCGAGAAGAAGCATCCAGCTTCCCAGAATTGGAGTTTTTCGGACAAATGCACGGGACTTATCTCTTTGCCCAAGGGCGAGATGGCCTCTACATCATAGACCAACATGCAGCCCAGGAACGGGTCAAGTATGAGGAATACCGTGAAAGCATAGGTAATGTTGACCAGAGCCAGCAACAACTCCTGGTGCCCTACATCTTTGAATTCCCAGCAGATGATGCCCTTCGTCTCAGGGAAAGAATGCCTCTCTTAGAGGAAGTGGGCGTCTTTCTATCAGAGTACGGAGAAAATCAATTTATCCTACGTGAACATCCTATTTGGATGGCAGAGGAAGAGATTGAGTCTGGTATCTATGAAATGTGTGATATGCTGCTCTTGACCAAGAAAGTTTCGATCAAGAAATACCGAGCAGAGTTGGCTATCATGATGTCCTGCAAGCGGTCTATCAAGGCCAACCATCGTATCGATGACCACTCAGCCAGACAGCTCCTTTATCAGCTTTCTCAGTGTGACAATCCATATAACTGTCCTCATGGACGTCCCGTTTTGGTGCATTTCACCAAGTCAGACATGGAAAAGATGTTCCGACGCATTCAGGAGAATCATACCAGTCTCCGTGAGTTGGGGAAATATTAAGAACACAAAAAGCCTTTGTTCCTTTTGAACAAGGCTTTTTAGCTTTTCTATGGTGGGAATTTTGAATAGACATGGGCAACTTGACACGAGGTTTACACTTATTTGACAAGACCAGTCCTATAAAAGTGCTGAGAAATATGATTCAATTGACTCAAAGTTTCGCAGAGTCGTCTTGGTTTGAAGGATTCTCAAGACCAATCACTTTATCAAGATAACGTTGTTTGGTTTTGAGAGTTTTGTTGATAGCAATAGCTGAAGCAATCAAGAGAACGAAGGTCAGCCAAATCCAGGCGGTGAATTCGGCTGGGAAACTAGAACCAGCTAAAAAGAGATAGATAGCTAGAGCCAATACGAAAACATAAATCACTTGCCAGATACTAAAAGACTTAACTTCTTTATAGTATTTGTCCTTGCCTTCTTCCAAGATCACTGCTGTGGAAGCTTTTTCAGAGTTTTCATCTAGTAGTAGATAATCAGTTGTCACTTGAAAAATCTTGCTTAATTCAATGATTTTTTCGATTTCTGGAAGAACTTGACCAGACTCCCACTTGGAGATGCTTTGCCGAGAAACATTGATTTGTTCTGCTAGCTTTTTCTGGGACCAACCTTTTTCCTTTCTGAGCTCAAATAGTTTTTCTGCGAGTTTCATCATTCTATCCTCCTTTTTCTACTTCTATCCTAACAATTTTTACTTATAATGAGAATACAATCTCCTGTACTATTTGTCAACCAGAGGTTGCACCTTTTGTTGCAGTCTGTCTTTAGGAAATATGGTATACTAGATAGGCAAAATAAGGGAGAAAAAATCATGTACGAATATCTAAAAGGAATCATTACCAAAATCACTGCTAAATACATCGTCCTTGAGGCAAATGGTATCGGCTATATCTTGCATGTAGCCAATCCTTATGCCTACTCAGGTCAGGTTAACCAAGAAACTCAGATTTATGTGCACCAAGTTGTCCGTGAGGATGCCCATCTGCTTTATGGTTTTCGTTCAGAAGATGAGAAGAAACTCTTTCTCAGTCTAATTTCGGTATCTGGGATTGGTCCTGTATCAGCTTTGGCTATTATCGCTGCCGATGACAATGCTGGCTTGGTTCAAGCCATCGAAACCAAAAACATCACCTACTTGACCAAATTTCCTAAAATTGGCAAGAAAACAGCCCAGCAGATGGTGCTGGACTTGGAAGGTAAGGTAGTCGTGGCTAGTGATGATCTTCCTGCCAAGGTCTCAGTGCAAGCCAGCGCTGAAAACCAAGAATTGGAAGAGGCTATGGAAGCCATGTTGGCACTGGGCTACAAGGCAACCGAGCTCAAGAAAATCAAGAAATTCTTTGAAGGAACGACGGATACAGCTGAGAACTATATCAAGTCGGCCCTTAAAATGTTGGTAAAATAGGAGAAGAGTATGCCAAAACGTTGTTCGTGGGTCAAGATGACCAATCCGCTCTACATCGACTACCACGACCAGGAGTGGGGCAAGCCCCTTCATGACGACCGCGCTCTTTTTGAACTGCTCTGTATGGAGACTTATCAGGCTGGTCTGTCTTGGGAAACGGTACTAAACAAACGCCAAGCTTTCCGAGAAGTATTTCACAACTACCAAGTCCAAGGTGTTGCGGAGATGACAGATGCGGAGTTGGAGATCTTGTTAGACAATCCAACCATCATTCGAAATAGAGCCAAGATTTTTGCTACGCGTGCCAATGCTCAAGCATTTTTACAAGTCCAGAAAACCTATGGCTCTTTTGATACCTACCTCTGGTCTTTTGTCGATGGACAAACCATCATAAATGATGTCTCTGACTATCACCTAGCACCTGCTAAAACAGCCTTATCTGAAAAATTAGCCAAAGATCTAAAAAAACGAGGTTTCAAGTTCACAGGTCCAGTCGCAGTCTTGTCTTTTTTACAAGCAGCAGGTCTAGTTGATGACCACGAGAATGATTGTGAGTGGAAGGGGAGATAAATGATGTCTAATAAACATAAGGGAATCCTTATTTTTGTGATTCTCTATACTGTTCTCTTTGTTTTTGACGGTGTTCACCTATTTGATTTTCTGTTGTCGACTTCGATTACAAATTATCTAGCCTATACAGGAATTTTTCTATATGGATGTCTCTTGTTTAAATCGGAGTTGATCCAAAAGTGGAATGAAATCAAAGTGTCCTCGAGAAAGTTTTGGTTAGGAGCTTTGAAATATTTGCTCCTTCTCTTTCTGATGACCTTCTTCTTTGCTTTTCTATCAGGGTTATTGCGGCAGACACTGGGATTGGGTGGAGTAGGGCAAAATGAGACCAATATTCAAAATACGTTTCGCAGTCAGCCCCTTCTTTTGCTGCTCTTTTCCTGTGTGGTTGGTCCTGCGGTAGAAGAACTCTTTTTTCGTCAGGTGTTATTGCATTGGTTAGGAAAATATCTGTCAAGTTGGTTGAGTATTTTTCTGGTAGGCCTTGTTTTTTCCCTGACACATATGCATAGCTTGTCTTTATCAGAGTGGATCAGTGCAGTTAGTTATTTGGGTGGTGGGTTAGTTTTTTCAATTATTTATGTAAAAGAAAAAGAAAATATTTACTATCCCTTGCTAGTTCACATACTAGGAAACAGTCTCTCTTTTATGATTTTAGTCATCAGTAATATGTGACGTTTTAGTAGTTATACAAGAGAAAAAGCTGAGAAATTTATCTCAGCTTTTTTTGTTATAGTCAAAGCGAATGACTTGCTCCTGTGCATCTACATAAGCATGGACGCCAAAGGGAACAATGGCTCTTGGCGTTGCGTGGCCGACATTTAGATTATAGACAATCGGGATATTGTTATTAATGATATCCAATAGTGCTTCCTTATAGTCGTCATAGAAGGTTTCATCCATTGGCTTTCCGACCAAGAGTCCACTGATGACCTCAAATACCCCAGTTTCTTTCAAAGCCTGCAACATTTTTTTGAAATCATCAGGTTCAGGCTTTTCTTGACTTGTTTCTAGCAATAGAATCTTTCCTTCCCAGTCGGATAAGTCAGGGAAAAGTTTGTATTTTTGGCAGAGGTCTGTGCTATCTGCGTGTAGAGAGTTGTCAAAAATATCATAGAGAGACTCAAGACAACCACCGAGGATTTCTCCCTCAAACTGAGCATTTCCTTGTAATAAGTCAAAACCAGTATTTGCATGACTGACACGAGCTGTTCCCAAAGCTTTGGGACTGAAGTCAGTTCTTTCCTCATACCAAACGTCGCTAGGGCGGATTTCTGAGATTTTTCCTGTTTCGATCAGTTCTTTAAAGTAGTGGAGGCTATAGGGCAACATCTCCTTGTCCAATTCACAAATGTCTGCTAAAAAGGATTGCCCATAAAAAGTCTTGATCCCTAGTTTATGCAACATAAGATGGTTCATGGTCGTATCCGAGAAACCGAGAAAAATCTTTGGTTTGATAATCTTTTTGAGCTGGTCCTTTTCAAAAAGATAAGGTAGCAAGCGATAGGTATCGTTTCCACCAATGGCGCATAGGATCATGTCGATGCTATCGTCCGAAAAGGCCTGCATCAAATCCTCTGCACGCGCTTCAGGATGTTCTTTTATAAAATCTAAGCCTTTTAGCGAATGAGGTAAAAAGATAGGATTGAGTCCGAGGTCCTTGAGACGTTGAATACCCAAGTCCACTTCGTGCTTGACAAAGTCTTCACCCATAGTCCCACTAGATAAACTTATAATACCAATAGTAGAAGTCATATATTATCCTCCTAGAAAAAATTGATGCTATTGTATCACAAAAGATGAGGGAAAACAACAAGAATTAGAGTCAGAAGTGCTATTGGCTCTCAAGAAAGCAAGTGAAAAGCAACCGCCTGTGCAGTTGCTTTTCGTTTTTCTAATCTCGCTAGATATGAGTTACTTGGTCAACTCTTGATTATAGGAGAGGGCTAAATCAATCCAGTAAGGAAGTTCTTTTTGACCTTCGATATCTAGGTCTATATAGCCATGATAAGGTCGCCCTCTCATCAATGTAGTATGAGCTCCTGTTCGGGGTAGAACTTGCTTTTCCATTTCTTTGCCAATTCTCACCATAACCAGCTCGTCTTTTCTGGAACTGACTGTAAGGACCATTTTCCCACGAATCATAAAGGCCGGGCCACCAAACAGTTTCTTTTCTTCTAACTCTTCTTCGAAAATTTGGGGAGGAAGTTTGAGTGCTAGAATTTTTTGAATCTGCTGAGCTAAGAATTGACTATATGCCATAGCTTTTCACTTTTCTTAATAACGGGATGGTCCCGCACTTGCGCTTCGGATGTTGAAACGTTTCTTGAGATAGAAGCGAAGGGCGAGAAGGACAGCTCCTAGGATAGCCAAAGGCAATGGAGCAAGGACTGGATTGAGGCTGGCTGGTAGGAAGCTTGTTGCAAAGAAGACAACCAACCAAAGGACCATGGAGGCCAGGATGACGAGGATTGATTTCCAGAATGGAGGACGTTGGCTACGGTCTGTGTCTGGTCCATAATACTGGTAGACAAAGTAGTACATCAAGTAGAAGGCAAGTCCTCCTACAAGTCCAACCAACAAGAGGGTAATCAACCCATAGCCAATAGCTTGATCTGTAGAGAAGAAGGTAGTCAGGGCGCTAATCAATGCAAAGAGGCTGGTGATGAAAAGGGCTGAGTCCATAATCATGAGTTTTGGATCGTCATTTTCTTTTGGATGCTCTTTTTCATATTGCTCCTTGACAGTGAAGCTGTGAGCCCAGTGGGTTGGAGCCCCGTAGAGGGAACGAGCAGTCGTTCCTTTGGCTTGTTCTTCAAGGATTTTAGGAATGATTTCCTCAAAGATAGCCTTGATTTCAGCGTCTGTTTTACCATCTTTGATGAATTGTTGGGTAGCGATGTGGATAAATTCTTGGTTTTTTTTGGTTAGTTTTTGTAAATCAATCTGAGACATAGGGATTCCTCTTAGAACCATTTTTTATGGATGAGATAGAGAGTGAGCGAGACACTCATAGCAAAGGCGATAAAGACGATTAACCAGAAGGCGTGTGGTTCACCGTTTAGAGGGATTTCATTATCTTTAAAGTTCATCCCGTAGGCTGAGAAGATCATGGTTGGGATAGACATGACAATGGTCACGAGAGCCAGGGTTTTCATGATGTTGTTCTGGTTGTTGGAAATGATAGAGGCAAAGGTCTCTGTCATAGAGTGAAGGACGTTTCCATAGATATCTGCCATCTCGATGGCCTGTTGGGTTTCAATCAGGGTATCTTCGAGCAGGTCTTCGTCTTCTAGGTATTTCTTGATATTGCTGGTTGCGCTGGTCAATTTCTTAATCACGCGCTCGTTCGTCTTAAGTGAGGCCTTGAAATAGACGATGGTCTTTTCCAATTCCATGAGCTCGATCAGCTCTTCGTTTCGAGTGGACTTGTGAAGTTGACTTTCAATTTGTTCACTCTTACGGTCAATCGAACGAAGGGCAGTCAGGTAAAGCTCAGCATTGCGATAAAGGAGTTGAAAGATAAAGCGTGACCGCATGAAAGTGTAGAAGTTACGCAGCTTGCGGTTGATGAAGACATCGAGAACTGGGAGGGATTCCAAGCAGGTAGTGATAATGGTTTCCTCGGTGATGATAATTCCCAGCGGAATCGTTACATAGTAGGTGCGATTGTTTCTCTCCTCTGTGATGGGGACGTCCACGATGATCAAAGTATACTCGTCTTCGATGGTAATACGGGACATTTCTTCCGCATCGAGTGGTGCTCGAAGGTCGGCAATATCAATGTCAAAGGCATTAGCAATTTCCAATGATTCATTTTGTGTAGGATTGACGAGGTTGATCCAAGTACCCGGTTCAAGCGTGTCGATCTCTTTAAATTCAGTTGTTGTTGAGAGAAAAACTTGTTTCATATCCCCTATCCTTTCCTACTATTTCAGTGATTCATTTTTTGCACCGTACTATTATACTACAAAAACAGCTTTTTGGGTAATAGAATTTCACATTTTTTGGTATAATGGAAAGCAATAATGGACTAGAAAGAACAAAGATGCAAGATAAAATTGTGATTCATGGGGCACGTGCCCATAACTTAAAAAATATTGATGTGGAGATTCCGCGAGACAAGCTGGTTGTTGTGACTGGTTTGTCAGGGTCTGGGAAATCCAGTCTAGCCTTCGATACCCTCTATGCGGAGGGACAACGGCGCTATGTAGAGAGTTTGTCAGCCTACGCTCGTCAGTTCTTGGGTAACATGGAAAAACCAGATGTAGATTCTATTGACGGTCTCAGCCCAGCTATTTCCATCGACCAAAAAACGACTAGCAAAAACCCACGCTCGACCGTGGGAACGACGACTGAAATCAATGATTATCTGCGTCTCCTCTACGCACGTGTGGGGACGCCTTACTGTATTAACGGGCACGGAGCTATCAAGGCTTCTTCTGTAGAGCAAATCGTGGATAAGGTCTTGGAATTGCCAGAACGCCAACGTCTGCAAATTTTAGCTCCTGTCATACGTAAGAAAAAAGGGCAACACAAGAGTGTCATTGAAAAGGTTCAGAAAGATGGCTATGTCCGCGTCCGAGTGGATGGGGAGGTCTATGATGTGACCGAAGTTCCAGAGCTGTCCAAGAGCAAGCAACACAATATCGATGTCGTGGTTGACCGTATTGTCATCAAAGAGGGCATTCGTAGCCGTCTCTTTGATTCCATTGAGGCTGCCCTTCGTATCGCAGAAGGTTATGTGATTATCGACACTATGGATGATTCTGAGTTGCTATTCTCTGAGCACTATGCCTGTCCAGTTTGTGGCTTTACTGTTCCAGAGTTAGAGCCACGACTTTTTTCTTTCAATGCGCCTTTTGGTTCTTGTAGTGAGTGTGACGGTTTGGGTATCAAGCTGGAGGTGGATACTGACTTGGTAGTGCCAGATGCCAGCAAAACGCTACGTGAGGGGGCTTTGGCACCTTGGAATCCTATCTCATCTAACTACTATCCAAATATGCTAGAGCAGGCCATGACGGCCTTTGGAGTGGATATGGATAAGCCCTTTGAGGACTTGTCAGAAGAAGATAAGAACTTGATTCTCTACGGCTCGGATGGCAAGGAATTTCATTTCCACTATGAAAATGAATTTGGCGGTGTGCGCGATATTGACATTCCTTTTGAGGGGGTGGTTGGCAATATCAAACGTCGTTATCACGAGACTAATAGTGACTATACTCGCACCCAGATGCGTCTCTATATGAATGAACTGACCTGCGGCACTTGTCACGGCTATCGTCTCAATGATCAGGCCTTGTCTGTTCGTGTGGGTGGCGAGCAAGGTCCCCATATCGGAGAAATATCGGACCTGTCTATCGCAGACCACTTGGAATTAGTGAGCCAGCTGACCTTGTCAGAAAATGAAGCCATCATTGCTCGTCCCATTCTCAAGGAAATTAAGGACCGTTTGACCTTCCTCAATAACGTGGGTCTTAATTATCTGACCCTATCTCGTTCAGCAGGAACCCTTTCAGGTGGGGAGAGTCAGCGTATTCGTTTGGCAACCCAGATTGGTTCCAACCTATCTGGCGTCCTTTATATTCTGGATGAGCCGTCAATCGGGCTCCACCAGAGAGACAATGACCGCCTGATTGCCAGTCTGAAAAAGATGCGTGATTTGGGAAATACTCTCATCGTGGTGGAACATGACGAAGATACCATGCGTGAGGCTGATTATCTGATTGACGTTGGTCCCGGTGCCGGTGTTTTTGGTGGGGAGATTGTCGCTGCAGGAACGCCCAAACAGGTGGCTCGCAACAGCAAGTCTATCACAGGCCAGTACTTGTCAGGAAAACGTGCCATTCCAGTACCAGCAGAGCGCCGTGCTGGGAATGGTCGCTTTATCGAAGTGACAGGAGCGCGTGAGAACAACTTGCAAAATATCACGGCTCGTTTCCCATTAGGAAAATTCATCGCAGTGACGGGGATATCAGGTTCAGGGAAATCGACCTTAATCAACAGCATCCTCAAAAAAGCCATTGCCCAGAAGCTCAACCGCAATTCAGACAAGCCTGGTAAGTTTAAGACCATTGCAGGGATTGAGCATGTCGATCGCCTGATTGATATTGACCAGAGTCCAATCGGACGGACGCCGAGGTCCAACCCTGCTACCTATACGGGAGTTTTTGATGACATACGTGACCTCTTTGCCCATACAAACGAGGCCAAGATTCGAGGCTACAAGAAGGGCCGTTTCAGTTTCAACGTCAAGGGTGGCCGTTGTGAAGCCTGCTCAGGTGATGGGATTATCAAGATTGAGATGCACTTCTTGCCAGATGTTTATGTGGCTTGTGAAGTCTGCCACGGGACTCGCTACAATAGTGAAACCTTAGAAGTTCATTATAAAGAGAAGAATATCTCACAAGTTCTAGACATGACGGTCAATGATGCGGTGGAATTTTTCCGACACATTCCTAAAATTCATCGTAAACTTCAGACCATCAAGGATGTGGGGTTGGGCTATGTAACCCTAGGACAGTCGGCAACCACCCTATCGGGTGGAGAAGCCCAGCGCATGAAGCTGGCCAGTGAACTCCACAAACGCTCGACAGGAAAATCTTTCTACATTCTGGATGAGCCGACGACAGGACTTCATACTGAGGACATCGCTCGCTTGCTTAAAGTCTTGGCTCGCTTTGTCGACGATGGGAATACAGTCCTCGTCATCGAGCACAATCTAGATGTTATCAAGACAGCAGACCATATTATTGACTTAGGACCTGAAGGCGGTGTCGGTGGTGGAACCATCATCGCAACAGGAACGCCAGAAGAAGTAGCGGCCAATGAAGCCAGCTACACAGGACATTATTTGAAAGGAAAGTTACATCATGAATAAACGTGTGCAAGCATTTCTAACTAAAATGCAAGAAAAAGAACTGGATGGAATCATTATCAACAACCTTAAAAATGTCTACTATTTGACAGGATTTTGGGGCTCAAATGGAACAGTCTTCATCAGCCGTGACCGTCAGGTCTTGGTGACAGACTCTCGCTATATCATTGCAGCTAAGCAAGAAGTAACAGGTTTTGAGATTGTGGCTGACCGCGATGAGTTGGCTGTTATTGCAGGCATTGTTAAGGATATGGGCTTGTCTCGTATCGGTTTTGAGGACGAGATTTCGGTCTCTTATTACCACCGTATGCAGGCAGCCTTTGAAGGGCTTGACTTGCTTCCTCAGACTCAGTTTGTTGAAGCACTTCGAATGATTAAGGATGAAAAGGAGATTGCGACTATTCGCAAGGCTTGTTCTATCTCAGACCAAGCTTTCCGCGATGCGCTTGACTTTATCAAACCTGGAAAGACCGAGATTGAGATTGCCAATTTCCTTGACTTCCGTATGCGGGAGCTAGGAGCATTTGGCTTATCCTTTGACACGATTCTAGCAAGTGGCATCAACTCTTCCAAACCCCATGCCCATCCAATGCACAAACCCGTAGAGCTGGGAGAAGCCATTACCATGGACTTCGGATGTCTCTACGACCACTACGTCAGCGATATGACACGTACCATCTATCTAGGCCATGTCAGTGACGAGCAAGCAGAGATTTACAATACGGTTCTGAAAGCCAACCAAGCTCTGATTGACCAAGCTAAGGCAGGTCTAGGTTTCCGTGACTTTGACAAAATCCCTCGTGATATCATTGTGGAAGCAGGCTATGGAGAATACTTTACACATGGTATCGGACACGGTATCGGACTGGACATCCACGAAGAACCCTACTTTAGCCAAACTTCCAAAGAAGCCATTAAATCTGGTATGGTCTTGACTGATGAACCGGGTATCTATATTGAAGGTAAATACGGGGTCCGTATTGAAGATGATATCCTGATTACAGATAACGGTTGTGAGTTATTGACACTTGCTCCAAAAGAATTGATTGTTATCTAAAAAATGAGATAAATCGTTGACTTTTATATTTTAAAGGTTTATACTGATAGACGAAAACGGTAGGTGAGGCTACCATAGGGATACGGATGACTACCGCAAAGCAGTGGAGACACTACTCGTTGGTTAACAGTCCTGGTCGCGAAGGCCAAGACTAAGCTCATTTCATTGCCCTATGGAGTTAAAGCTTGAACGAAAAACAGATAATTAGTTTTTTAATCCTGCCATTTTATGGCAGGATTTTCTACTGTCTTAGAACAGGGAAAGGAGACAGATGATGCAAATTGACGACCACCCAGAACCGCACATACACAGCCAATCGCTGATTTGTGTCGTTCTGCCCTTATAAAGTGATTGGTCTCTGTGTATGAAACACATCATTCATACAGATAGGAGAAACCAATGAAAACTACAAAAGAAAGATTAGCAGCAGCTATCCATACACCTTTAAACGAAACTCTATCTTTTTACAAGACAAGTCTAACAGGCTTAACTGAGGAACAGATAGAAAAGAATCGTGATTTATATGGTGAAAACACCATCACCAAGGGTCAGGAAGACAGTATCCTCAAAAAAATTTACGAATCTATTATCAATCCATTTACAATCATCCTTCTTGTCATCGCTATGATCTCCATGGTGACCAACGTCTGGTTGGCGAAGCCTGGACAAGAAGATCCGACGACCTCTATCATCATCGTCGTTCTCGTTCTAATCTCTGGTGGCATACGCTTTGTCCAAGAATTGCGGAGTGACAAAGCTGCGACCAATCTTTCAAAAATGATTGTGAACACAGCCACAGTTATCCGCGAAGGCCAGAGTTTAGAGGTCGCGATTGAGGATTTAGTCGTTGGAGATATGGTCAAGTTGAGTGCTGGAGATATGATTCCAGCAGACCTCCTTTTAATTGAATCACGTGATTTCTTTGTTCAACAGTCTGGTTTGACGGGCGAAAGTGATTCAGTTGAAAAATTGGCTTTGCCAAAAATGAGTCAGTCAAATTTTGATAGTCTGCTAGAAGCAGAAGCGCTCGCCTTCATGGGAACTAATGTGATATCAGGAAGCGCCAAGGCTTTGATTCTAGCGGTCGGTGATGACACTATGATGGGGGAAATAGAGCAGACTCTCAATACTTATGACGAGCCCACCTCTTTCGAACGGGATATGAACAGTATCTCTTGGCTCTTAATCCGTTTGATGTTAGTCATGGTTCCTATCGTGTTTCTTTCCAATGGCTTGACAGATGGAGATTGGTTAGAAGCTGGCGTATTTGCCTTGAGCGTAGGTGTCGGGCTTACACCTGAGATGCTACCCATGATCATCACGGCCAGTCTAGCAAAAGGCTCCATTATCATGGCAAAGGAAAAAGTCGTCATCAAAAAACTCAATGCCATACAAGATCTAGGTGCTATTGATATCCTGTGTACGGATAAAACTGGAACCCTCACCCAAGACGAAATTGTCCTTGAATATCCTTTGGATATACATGGAGATTTGGATTTGTCTGTGTTGAGACGTGCCTATCTCAATTCCTATTTTCAAACTGGTTTGAAAAATTTAATGGACAGAGCGATCATTAAACGTACGGAAAAAGAAGCCAAAGAACACGCACTCTTGCAAAATCTAGATCAAACCTTTCAAAAAATAGATGAATTGCCCTTTGATTTTGAACGCAGACGGATGAGTGTCATCGTCAAGGATGAGAAGGAAGTTGTTAGTTTGGTAACCAAGGGTGCCCTAGAGGAAATGCTTGCGATTTCAACCCATGTGGAATATCAAGGTCAGATTAGTCCTTTGACGGATGATATCCGAGTGGAAATCTTAAAAGAAGTGGACCAACTCAATCAACAGGGCTTACGAGTCTTGGGAGTCGCCTATAAAACAGGCTTAAAGGAAGGTTTTGCTTACTCCGTTGAAGATGAAAAGGAGATGATTCTAACAGGATATCTTGCCTTCCTAGATCCACCAAAACCATCTGCAGCCCCTGCTATCCAAGCTTTATTAGAGTATGGTGTTCAAACCAAGATCTTGACTGGGGATAATGAGAAGGTAACCCAAGCAGTATGCGAAAAAGTTGGTTTAGATGTTAATCAAATCTTGTTGGGGTCTGATATTGACGCCATGACGGACGAAGAGTTGGCCCAAGCAGTCGAACATGTGACTGTCTTTGCCAAACTCTCTCCGGATCAAAAAGCACGAATCATTTTACAAATTAAATCTAATGGACATTGTGTTGGCTATATGGGAGATGGAATCAATGATGCCCCTTCTATGAAAGTGGCAGATGTGGGGATTTCTGTTGATACAGCAGTAGATATTGCCAAAGAGACAGCTGATGTCATTTTGCTAGATAAGGATTTGATGGTGCTTGAAAAAGGGCTGGTTGAAGGACGCAAAGTCTATGCCAATATGACCAAATATATCAAGATGACGGTCAGCTCTAATTTCGGGAATATTCTGTCACTCTTAGTGTCTGGTATCTTTTTACCTTTCCTCCCTATGGCTCCGATTCACTTGATTGTGTTAAACCTAGTCTATGACCTTTCTTGCATTGCCTTGCCATTTGATAATGTGGATGAAGACTTTTTGAAGCATCCTCATAAGTGGGAAGCCAAGTCCATTACTCGCTTTATGATTTGGATGGGTCCGATTTCTTCTGCCTTTGATATTTTGACCTTTATCTTGCTCTATTTTGTCATTGTCCCAATGACGACAGGTCATGCTTATGTTCACGGGGCAGAGTTTGCAACGGGCTTTATCATCCTGTTCCAGACAGGTTGGTTCATTGAATCCATGTGGTCCCAAACCATGGTCATCCATATGCTTCGTTCAGCAAAACTCCCTTTCTTACAAAGCCGTCCGTCATGGTTGGTTCTTGGGACAACCTTGCTAGCAGCTAGTTTTGTGACCTTCCTTCCCTATTCTGCAATTGCTAACCTCCTTCGTTTAACCCCTTTGAAACCAATTTATTTCCTCTTTTTGCTTTTGATAATTATTCTTTATATGATAAGTGTTACAATTGTGAAACGAATCTATATCAAAAAATTTAGAAGTTGGTTATAAATTAAATTTGTCAAGAAAAAAGTACGAAAATTGCGAAAAAAGTTAAATTTTTTTAAAAATAGGTCGCAAGTCGGATGCTTTTTATGGTATAATAGACTAAACTGATAGTAACATGTAGCGAAAGGGGTAGGTACATGATCAAAATTTATACAGTCTCAAGTTGTACTAGCTGTAAAAAAGCGAAAACCTGGCTCAATGCCCACCAGTTAAGTTATAAAGAACAAAATCTCGGTAAAGAAGGAATTACAAGAGAAGAGTTATTAGATATTCTCACGAAAACAGATAATGGAATTGCCAGTATCGTTTCGTCAAAAAACCGCTACGCTAAGGCACTTGGAGTTGACATCGAGGATTTGAGTGTCAATGAAGTGCTCAACTTAATCATGGAAACACCACGGATCTTAAAGAGTCCGATTCTCGTTGACGAGAAGCGCCTGCAAGTCGGCTATAAAGAAGATGATATCCGTGCCTTCTTGCCACGCTCTGTCCGTAATGTAGAAAATGCAGAAGCACGTCTACGTGCAGCTCTATAAAACATCAAGGCTGGGAGTGATTCCTGGCCTTGTTTTCTCTTTTATTTCAAAATCATGTGAGGAATTATGAAAAAGTTACTAATTGCTAGTTTTGCCCTCCTCTTTTTGCTTGCGGGATGTGGGCAAAAAAAGGAAACCCCTGCTGCTTCTACAACAGCATCTGACCCCATCCAATCAAACCTTCCCGTTTTGGACAATGCTGAAAAGAATACGGTTGTCACCAAGACCCTGTTGATGCCGAAGTCAGAAAATGGAACGCAGCAGATTCAGACCATTACCTATAAAGGCAATCAATTTTTGACCTTGACCATCCAGCAAAAACGACCTGTCGGGGATGAACTCAAGAATTTTATCTCTGAAAACGGCCTAGAGGAGACGCAAAAAGCGCTCCTAGAAGCTGAAGAGAAGGATGAGACCATCCAAGAGGCACGCAAACTAGCAGGATTTACACTAGAAACCAAGCTACTCAGCGAGACAGAAATCCAGACTACAACGACTTATGATTTTCAAGTACTGGATGTCAAAAAGGCATCTCAGATCGAATATTTAAAAAATATCGGTCTTGAAAATCTCTTAAAAAACGAACCTAGCCAATATATTGCAGACAGAGTGGCAAATGGGGCGACAGAACAATAGAAAATCCAAATTAATAGACTGACTTATTTGTAGAACGTCAGGGAATGTGCTATAATAGTACTATTCTAAGGAAAGAGGGTGTTAGAATGGGATTTACTGAAGAAACTGTACGGTTTAAATTGGATGATTCCAATAAGAAAGAAATTAGCGAAACGTTGACAGATGTTTATGCTTCTTTGAATGACAAGGGCTACAATCCGATTAACCAGATCGTCGGTTATGTATTGAGTGGTGACCCTGCCTACGTTCCTCGTTATAACAATGCACGAAATCAAATCCGTAAGTATGAGCGTGATGAAATTGTTGAAGAACTGGTACGCTACTACCTTAAAGGACAAGGAGTCGATCTATAATCTATGAGAATTATGGGATTGGACGTCGGTTCAAAAACAGTAGGGGTGGCTATTAGCGACCCACTAGGCTTCACCGCTCAGGGACTTGAAATCATCCAAATCAATGAGGATCAAGGCCAGTTTGGTTTTGACCGTATCAAGGAATTGGTTGACAGCTATAAGGTAGAACGCTTTGTAGTAGGTTTACCAAAGAACATGAACAATACCAGCGGTCCGCGAGTAGAAGCCAGTCAAGCCTATGGTGCCAAGCTAGAAGAACTCTTTGGTTTACCAGTAGACTATCAAGATGAACGCTTGACAACGGTCGCTGCGGAACGTATGTTGATTGAACAAGCAGATATCAGCCGTAACAAACGCAAGAAAGTTATTGATAAGTTGGCTGCTCAGCTGATTTTGCAAAATTATTTAGATAGAAAATTTTAAGACAGAGGAGAAACTATGTCACACGATCACAACCATGACCACGAAGAACGTGAATTGATTACACTAGTAGACGAGCAAGGAAATGAAACCTTGTTTGAAATTCTTTTGACCATCGACGGGAAAGAAGAATTTGGTAAAAACTATGTTCTTCTAGTGCCAGTTAACGCAGAAGAAGACGAAAACGGTGAAGTTGAAATCCAAGCTTACTCATTCATCGAAAATGAAGACGGAACAGAAGGCGAATTACAACCAATCCCAGAAGACTCAGAAGACGAATGGAACATGATTGAAGAAGTCTTCAACAGCTTTATGGAGGAGTAAAAACATCCAGTGGATGTTTTTAGCCCTGCGCCGGAAATTAGAAACGCAGGAACGTCCGGGGGACGTTTTTAGCCCAACTCCCAGAAATTGGAGAGAGTTGGAACATCCAGTGGATGTTTTTAGCCCTGCGCCAGAAATTAGAAACGCAGGAACGTCCGGGGGATATTTTTACCCCAGTTCCTTGAAATAAGAGAGAACTGGTAAGTCCGGTGGACGTCTTTAGCCCACGTTGAAATTCATAGTAGCTAGTGATTAGCTAACCAGGTAAGAGGTCGGGATTTTAGTCCCGACCTCGTTTTTTATTTGTAATCATACTTTGATGCTGTAGTTGATTGGACTTTTGTTAAGGAGATATGTATGTTTGAAGTAGAAGAATGGCTTCATAGTCGGATTGGTTTAAACTTTAGATCTGGTCTTGGACGAATGCAGCGAGCTGTGGATTTGCTGGGGAATCCTGAGAAGACTTATCCGATTATCCACGTAACAGGGACTAACGGTAAAGGGTCAACTATTGCCTTTATGAGGGAGTTGTTTGTAGCTCATGGAAAAAAAGTTGGCACCTTTACCTCTCCTCATATCATCAGTATCCATGATCGAATCTGTATCAATGGACAACCAATCGCAGATGAAGACTTTGTCCGTATGGCTAACCAAGTCAAGGAGATGGAAAAAACTCTCTTAGAAACACATGATCAATTGTCTTTCTTTGAGTTGTTGACCCTGATTGCTTTGCTTTACTTTAAAGAGCAGGGAGTGGATCTAGTCCTGCTAGAGGTGGGGATTGGTGGTTTGCTTGACACCACTAATGTCGTAACAGGCGAGATTGCAGTTATTGCTTCGATTGGTCTAGATCATCAGGAGACCTTGGGCGATAGTCTGGAGGAAATAGCCGAGCAGAAAGCTGGTATTTTCAAGGCTGGCAGGAAGGCGGTCATTGCTAAGCTCGCTCCAGAAGCTGAGTTTGTCTGTCAAAAAAGAGCAAGAGAGTTAGACGTAGACCTTTATCAAGCTGGACGAGAGTTCACCTTGAATGCGGGGGATTTTTCAAGTAGCCTAGCAAGATTTTCCCAGCTTGAAATCGGGTTGGAAGGTGCTTATCAGCAAGAAAATGCCGCCTTGGCTTTAGAAACTTTTCTTCTGTTTATGGCGCCAAGAGAGGAAGGTGTCGAAGAAGAGCTTGTCAGACAGGCTTTGAAGGAGACACACTGGGCAGGTCGATTAGAACGGATTCGCCCGCAGATTTACCTAGATGGGGCTCACAATCTTCCAGCTTTAACTCGTTTGGTCGAGTTTATCCAGGGGGAAATCCAGCAAGGATACCAGATTCATGTCCTTTTTGGCGCTCTTAAACGCAAGGATTACCAAGGGATGTTAGCCTATCTAACAGAGCAGTTGCCTCAGGTGGAACTTAAGGTAACAGGCTTTGACTACCAAGGATCTCTAGAAGAAAGCGATGTTTCTGGTTATAAACTGGTTGATTCTTATCGTGATTTTATCAGCGAATTTGAAGAAAATGCCAACAATCAGGACTTGCTTTTTGTGACGGGCTCTCTCTATTTTATCTCGGAAGTACGAGCGAGTTTGCTAGGAAGCGATGGGATTAGTTGACCTTCTAGACTTAAGTTACTATACTGGGGATAGGAAAACTCGAAAACGATTTCAGAAATACATTAGCACAAAAGAAAGGAAGTCGCTATGAAAACGAAAATATTCACACTTTCTATTGCTTCTTTAGCAATTCTTAGTCTTTTAGCAGCTTGTGGACCTAAGGCACAAGCCCCTACCCAGCAATCTGCTCAGCAATCATCTACTCAACAAGAATCATCTTCTAGCACTGCTACAAGTGCTAGTCGACCACAGGCATCCTCAAGTCAGGACACTACTGTAGCTCAACCTACGAATATCGATGGTACCTATACTGGAAAAGATGAGAATGACCAAATCACTCTTGTTGTAACAGGTAAAACTGGTACATGGACTGAGGTCGAGCCAGATGGAGATAAGGAAATCAAGCAAGTCACCTTTGAGCCAGAAAATCAACGTGTCATTATCGGAGATGATGTTAAAATTTACGCGGTTAATGGTAATCAAATGATTGTTGATGATGTGGACCGAGAGGCATCTGACCGAGTGGTATTAACTAAGCAATAATGATTAAGTAGAAGTTCCAATGAGATGAAAGCTATCTTTTTGGAGCTTTTTTTCTTGAAAAAGTGGCTGACTGTTCTTTACTAACTTTTTACTTAAAACGCTTATAAATATTTGTAAAGCTTATACTAAGGTCGTATACTTAAGGTAAATAATCAAATAGCGCAGAGGCGCAGGAGGAAAAGCATATGGCTACATTTTACGTTCCATCAGTTAACCTTATCGGTAAGGGTGTTGTAAATGAAGTAGGTCCGTATATCAAGGAACTGGGATATAAGAAGGCCCTTTTGGTGACAGATAGATTTCTTGAAGGCAGCGATATTTTACCTAAGGTCCTAAAACCATTGGATGCTGAAGGGATCGAATATGTGATTTTTAGCGATGTTGAGCCCAATCCGACCTGCAAGAACGTCACAGACGGAGTGGCTGCCCTGAAAGAGCATGGATGTGACTTCATCATCAGTCTTGGAGGAGGATCTCCTCAGGATGCAGCTAGTTGTATCTCTATCATCGCTACAAATGGTGGAAAGCCACAGGACTACGAAGGTCTCCACAAGTCTGCTAAAAAAGGGTTGCCAGTGGTTGCGATCAATACAACAGCTGGAACTTCTGCAGAAATTACCATTAACTATGTCATTACTGACGAAGAACGCAAGGTCAAGATGGTAATGGTTGATAAGAATAGTCTAGCCCTCATCTCAGTCAATGATCCGGAACTTATGCTTTCAAAACCGAAAGGATTGACAGCAGCAACAGGTATGGATGCTCTTACTCATGCTGTCGAAGCCTTGGTGACACCGGGTGCTTATGATGTGACCAAGAAACTCTCTATCGGAGCTATTGAACTCATCAAGGAGTATCTTCCTCGTGCTGTGGCTAATGGACAAGATATTGAAGCGCGTGAGGGTATGGTCAACGCTATCTTTCTTGGCGGTATGAGTTTTAACAATGCTGGTTTGGGTTATGTTCACTCTATGGCTCACCAACTCGGTGCAGTGTATAACTTGCCACATGGTGTCTGCTGTGCCATGCTTCTTCCGGTTGTAGAACGTGAAAATGCCAAGCGGGTACCAGAAGCTTTCCGCAATGTAGCCAAGGCTTTGGGTCTCCATGTTGAAGGGAAAACTGATGAAGAATGTGCTGCCTACGCTATCGCTGAGATTGAAAAATTGTCTGAAGCAGTAGGCATTCCGAAGAAACTCACTGAACTCGGTATCCAAGAAAAAGATTTTGACTTTGACTACCTTTCTAAGAATGCCTTGATTGATGCCTGTGCGCCAGGCAATCCATTTATGCCAACCTTAGAAGAAACCATTGCTCTCTACAAAAAACTCTTCTAATTTTTAAAGTGAAAAAGAAACTAAATAATGCTGGAAAGAACTATCATTTTGGTAGTTCTTTTTAGGCTTCTTAATATCTTAGTTAAAAATATAAAAAATGAACAGCGCTTCGTATAGTGAGGATGTAGTTTAAGAATCTTGCAGTTCTTAGAATAGTTTGAATAGAAAAAGGTAAAAGGTTGCCATCTACCCCTGAACTGAGGTATACTAGTAGAAACATTAGTTTATCAAGTAGTTAAGGAGAATGTTAGAAAAGGAAGGGGATGTATGACGGCTAGAAAAATGCAGTTACTCATGTCCAAATATGGTTTTAGTATTACCATTATGTTGGCAGAATTATTTATCGTCTTTGGATTATTTCTCTATCTAGGGCAGATGGCACCGATTATCTGGATTATCCTAGTCATTTTGGTGAGCTTAGCGACCATTGTATCGATTGTCAATCGGTCTATGAATCCTGAGAGTAAGGTGACATGGCTGCTAGTAGCCTTTGTGCCAGTATTTGGCCCCTTACTCTATATCATGTTTGGGGAACGCCGTTTATCTAAAAAAGAAATGAAGCAACTAAAGCAGCTCCAATCAATGGTTCACCGAGAGGATAATAGCAGAGCTCTCCGTTTGGAGTTAAAGGAACAAGACAAGTCAGCTTACGGGGTTATCAAATCTCTCCTCAGCATGGACACAAATGCAGATGTCTATAATCGAACGGATACCCATTTTTTCCCTTCAGGGGAAAGCATGTGGCGTCAGATGCTGGAGGATCTTAAAAAAGCCGAGAAGTTTATCTTTCTTGAATACTATATCATCGAAGAGGGTTTGATGTGGAATAGTATTTTAGAGATTTTGGAAGAAAAGGCGGCTCAAGGGGTAGAAGTGAAGCTCCTTTATGATGATATTGGTTGTATGGCAACCTTGCCTGGAGATTATACCATTCACCTTCGCGGTCGAGGGATTGAAGCCCATAAATTTAATAAGGTGATTCCGCGTTTAACCGTCGCCTATAACAACCGTGACCACCGTAAAATCATGGTTATTGATGGTCAAATTGCCTATACAGGTGGTGTCAATCTGGCAGATGAGTATATCAACCATATCGAACGCTTTGGTTATTGGAAAGATAGCGGTATTCGCCTAGATGGATCAGCGGTCAAGGCTTTTACTAGACTCTTTTTATCAACCTGGTATATCAACCGTGGGGAAATTAGCGACTTTGACCAATACCATCTCGAAAATCAACCAAAAGATGGGATGGGGCTCTGTATTCCCTACAGTAGCGGTCCCAAACCCATCTACCGAGCTCAAGTTGGAAAAACAGTCTATCAAAACCTTATCAATCAATCCACAGACTATGTTTATATCACGACTCCCTATCTGATCGCTGACTATGATTTAACTGAAAGTATCAAAAATGCAGCTCTGAGAGGGGTAGATGTGCGAATTGTGACGCCTTGTATCCCAGATAAGAAGGTTATTCAGTTAGTTACTCGGGGAGCCTATCCAGATTTGTTGTCTGCGGGGGTTCGTATTTATGAGTACAGCCCGGGATTCCTTCATAGCAAGCAAATGCTTGTTGATGGAGAGGCAGCTACTGTGGGGACGATTAATTTTGACTATCGGAGTTTGCTTCATCACTATGAAAATGGCGTCTTGCTTTATAGAACGCAGTCCATCATCGATATTGAAAGGGACTTCGAAGAGATTTTTAAAGTTTCTCAAGAAATTTATCCCCACACCATCAAAACAAGCTGGTATCAAAGCCTGATCAAGGAAATTGTCCAGTTGTTTGCACCTATGCTCTAACTATCCATCAAGGTCTAGCCCAAGGCTGGATCTTTTTTGTCTTCTTACGAATAGATAGGTAAAGGAGAAAAACATGCTTAATCTAGAAGATGACGATTTTATTAGAGAGTATAGAGACAGTCGATTCCACCGTTTTCGTGAAATCGAACGCTTTGCGATATTGGATAAGAAATTCAGCAAATATCAATCCCAAGCTGACATTCCTGTAAGATTTTGATATACTAAAACAGATAAACTTAGAGGAGAAATTGAATGAATGTATATGGGAAAATAGATGAGAAACAAGAAGAATCTCAGTACCAAGACTGGTCCGTTCCAGAAAAGCGAGAAGGAGCTCCGATTCCCTTTTTTAGTATCTTGCTTTGGAGTTTAGTGGCTACAGCTATTTCTGTGGTTATCCCCCTTATTTTGGGTTTAGTAAGCCCGCAACAAACTCAGGATCTTTATACCGGTTGGGCCTTGCATCAAAATGGTCAAATGTATACCGATTATTTTGGGACGGAGGGATTGCTCTATTACCTGCTTACCTATCTTTCGCAAGGCAGTATTCTGATTGCTTTGGTTGAGTGGTTGGCCTTATTTGGAGCAGGTGTTTTTCTTTTTAAATCTGTGGATACTCTTACAGGCCGTGTAGAAGAAGCCAAGCAGCTTGTGTTTGTGTTTAATTTGTTGGTAGCAGGTCTCGCTTTTGGTGGTGGCTATGCTCTCTTGCTAGCCTTGCCTTTCCTATTTTATTCACTTAGCATTGTTACGAACTATCTAGCTTATCCAAACGATGACAAAGGATTTTTACGTGTTGGTATGAGCCTTGCACTTGCTTTCTTCCTTGCGCCAATCTCAACAGCCTTATTTGCAGCTACACTAGCCTTGGGAATTATCGGTTTTAACTTAGGCAAAGGTCACTTTGTTCATGGCTTATATCAATTTTTTGCGTCAGCCTTAGGGTTCTCACTCTTATTCTATCCTTTGGGCTACTATACAGTATTAACAGGTAGTTTTGGGGATGCCATTAGCCAGACCTTGTATCCAGTAAATACTCTTAGCCTCTTTTCAAATGAACATTTGCTTGAAAATGCAGCCTTCTACGGCTTACTTGCCATTGGGCTAGGTTCCCTTACTTTGCTCTTTTCTAGTTTGTTCCAGTCAAAACCAGCTAAGCAGTATTCCCTATCAATTGCTGCTAGTTTGGGCTTATTGCTTTCTTTGGGGCTCTTGATTTTCTCCAAAGAACCCATCAACGGTACTCATCTTGTGGTACTAATTCCTTTCTTGGTCTTGCTCCTTCTGACAGGAATCAAGGAAGATGTTTCGGATGGAGGCAGTCGTCGTAGAAGAAGACGTGAGAAAAAAGCCTCTTTCCTCAAAGGAAAGTTCTATCTACCACTGATTGCCCTTGCCTATCTTATTGTTCTTCCTATCGTGAGTCGCTACCTTTCGCATCCAGCGACTTATCAGGAGAGAGAACGTCTTACTAGCATGGTAAAACAGCAAACGAGTTCTGAGGATCGTGTCTATGCTTGGGATGATCGTCCAGATTTCTATCGTGCAAGTGAACGCTTGGCGCCGACTTCCCTAGTGACACCAACACTCTATACTGCAAGCGACGAAAATAAAACCAAACTGATGAATGATCTAAAAGAAAATCAACCAAAGATGATTATGGTCAATCAAAAAGTTGCCTTGTGGTCGGATGTAGAGAGCTGGCTTAGCGAAAAATATGAGCTTGTTCAGACAGATACTAGCGAGTTCAAACTTTATAAATCAAAATAACAAAAAATCAATATCTTGTGGAATTTTAAAAATTTTAGGATTTTTGACACAAGATATTGATTTTTATTTTTAGAGTGGTATAATACTGAATATAAACTATTCAACAATATTTTAGAAAAGAGCATGGATATGATTGTATTAGAAGAAAAGCTTGCAACCGTTCCCACCTTGTTTGTTGAAAAACGAGATGGTAGACGTGTAGTATTTGATGTAGACAAGATTGACAAGGCTCTCCACAAGGCGGCGGAAAAGGTTATGGACGTTACGCCTCTAGTAGAAAAACGCCTAAATGGTCTAGTTGAAAGAATCGTTACCGAAATTCACAGTCGTTTCCCTAAAGGTGTGAAGATTTATGAGATTCAGAATATCGTAGAACATGAACTTCTCGAAGCCAAAGAATATGCCTTGGCTGAAGAGTATATTACTTATCGGACACAGAGGGATTTTGAGCGCTCAAAAGCGACAGATATCAACTTTAGTATCCATAAACTGCTCAATAAAGATCAAGCAGTTGTCAATGAAAATGCTAATAAAGACAGTGATGTCTTTAATACCCAGCGTGATTTGACAGCGGGGATTGTTGGGAAATCAATCGGGCTGCAAATGCTTCCTAAGCACGTAGCCAATGCTCACCAAAAAGGGGATATCCACTATCATGATTTGGACTATAGTCCCTATACACCTATGACCAACTGCTGTTTGATTGATTTTAAAGGCATGCTGGAAAATGGTTTTAAAATTGGCAATGCGGAGGTAGAGAGTCCCAAGTCTATCCAGACTGCGACAGCTCAGATTTCACAAATCATCGCCAACGTTGCTTCTAGCCAGTACGGGGGCTGCTCAGCTGACCGTATCGATGAAGTCTTGGCGCCTTATGCGGAAAAGAATTATCAAAAGCACCTCAAAGATGCGGAAGAATGGGTCTTGCCTGAAAAACGGGATGATTATGCTTGGAAGAAAACCCAAAAAGACATCTATGATGCCATGCAATCTCTTGAGTATGAAATCAACACCCTCTTCACTTCAAATGGACAAACACCTTTTACTTCACTAGGTTTTGGTCTGGGAACTAGTCGTTTTGAACGGGAAATTCAAAAAGCTATCTTGACCATTCGTATCAAGGGGCTTGGTTCAGAACACCGCACAGCCATCTTCCCTAAACTCATCTTTACGCTTAAAAGAGGCCTTAACTTGGAAGAAGGAACTCCAAACTATGACATCAAACAGTTGGCCCTCGAGTGTGCAACCAAACGGATGTATCCGGATGTCTTATCCTATGATAAGATTATCGAGTTGACTGGTTCTTTCAAGGTACCTATGGGCTGCCGTTCGTTCCTCCAAGGATGGAAGGATGAGAATGGCGTAGAAGTCAATTCTGGTCGGATGAATCTAGGTGTTGTGACGGTCAACCTTCCTCGCATTGCTCTTGAGTCTGAGGGCGACATGAATAAGTTCTGGGAAATCTTCAACGAGCGGATGAATATCGCAGAAGATGCTCTAGTTTACCGTGTTGAACGGACCAAGGAAGCAACACCAGCAAACGCCCCTATTCTCTATCAGTACGGGGCCTTCGGACGCCGTCTTGGAAAAGACGAGAGCGTTGATCAGCTCTTTAAGAATCGTCGTGCGACAGTTTCGCTGGGCTACATTGGTTTGTACGAGGTAGCGACAGTCTTCTTTGGAAATAGCTGGGAACACAATCCAGAAGCCAAGGAATTCACGCTGGATATCATTCGCGATATGAAACGTCGGGTAGAAGAGTGGTCTGACCAATATGGCTACCATTTCTCTATCTACTCGACACCGTCTGAAAGTCTAACAGATCGCTTCTGTCGCTTGGATACAGAAAAGTTTGGTTCTATTCCTGACATCACGGATAAGGAATACTACACCAACTCTTTCCACTATGATGTCCGTAAAAATCCAACACCGTTTGAAAAATTAGATTTTGAAAAAGTTTATCCAGAAGCAGGTGCGTCAGGTGGTTTCATCCACTATTGTGAGTATCCAGTTCTTCAACAAAATCCTAAGGCCCTGGAAGCTGTCTGGGACTATGCCTATGACCGTGTCGGCTATCTAGGAACCAATACTCCGATTGATCGTTGCTACAAGTGTGACTTTGAAGGGGATTTTGAACCAACTGAGCGAGGATTTGCTTGTCCCAACTGTGGCAATAGCGACCCTAAAACAGTAGATGTGGTCAAACGTACGTGTGGTTATCTGGGAAATCCTCAAGCGCGTCCGATGGTTAATGGACGCCACAAGGAAATCGCTGCGCGTGTCAAACACATGAATGGTTCAACCATTAAAACAGCTGGACATGAAGTAACAAATTAGAAGGAAATGGAATGGGGAAATACCAATTAGACGATAAGGGACGCGCACAAGTGACCCGTTATCACGAGAAACACTCGAAAGGTGGAATAGGTAAAAAAGAACGCTTGCTCAACCTCAGAGAACAGTTTTTAAACAAGAACAAGAAAAAATAAAAGTGAGAGTTCGCTCTCGCTTTTCTCTTAATTGGAGGTAAAAATGATACTACGCAGACCAACATTGGCAGATAAAGAAACAGTTTTAGAGATGATGGCAGAGTTTGAACAGACCCAATCAGCCCACGATGGTGGGTTTTGGAACGCCAACAATTTTGTTTATGAAGAGTGGCTAGAAGAAAATCTTCAAGCGGAAGCGGGACTCAATATTCCTGAAAACTGGGTTCCTGCTATCCAGCTGGTTAGTTTTGACGTAGCAGGCCAGGCTCTTGGCTTTCTCAACCTTCGTCTCCGATTAAATGACTACTTACTAGAAAATGGGGGCCATATTGGCTACTCCATTCGTCCATCTGAAAGAGGCAAAGGTTATGCCAAAGAAGCTCTCCGCCAAGGTCTGCAAGTTGCTAAGGAAAAGAATATCAAACGAGCTCTGGTAACTTGTAGCACAGAAAATCCTGCCAGCCGAGCTGTTATCTTAGCTAATGGTGGTGTCTATGAGGATGTTCGAAACGGAACGGAGCGCTACTGGATTGATGTCGATTAAGGAGGAAGCATGGAGCTAAGACGACCAACTTTGGAAGATAAAGAAGCGATATTAGAGATGATTGCGGAGTTCGATGCAGCAAAATCCTATATGCACGGTGGCATGGGCTCCGCTTGGAAGCGAGCAAAGGATTATGAGGATTGTTTAAAGATTGTAGAGCAGCAAGAGGATGCTGCCAACCTGCCAGTAGGCTGGGTTCCTGCAATCAAATTTTTATCCTTTGGTGAGACTGGCTTGCCTTTGGGATTTTTAGCCCTGCGCTTGTCCTTGAATGACAAATTATTTGTGGAAGGCGGTCATATTGGCTATTCTATCCGTCCCAGTCAACGAGGCAAAGGATATGGGAAGGAGCAGTTGAGATTAGGACTAGCAGAGGCTCGAAAGCAAGGATTGGAACGAGTGCTGATTACCTGCGATGAAGACAACGAAGCCAGCCGCCGCACGATTCTCTCCGCTGGCGGTGTTTACGAAAATACAATCGATAGAAGTCAGCGCTATTGGATAGATTTGGAGTAGAAGGATGACATGGAATACACCAAAACCTGGTGAATGGAAAAGCGAGGAGCTTAGTAAAGGGCGAATCATTGACTACAAGGCCTTTAACTTTGTAGATGGAGAAGGCGTACGCAACTCCCTCTATGTCGCAGGCTGTATGTTCCACTGCGAGGGTTGTTATAATGTGGCGACTTGGTCTTTCAATGCAGGCATTCCTTATACAGCAGAATTAGAAGAACAGATTATGGAAGATCTTGCCCAGCCCTATGTTCAAGGCTTGACCTTACTGGGAGGAGAGCCATTCCTCAATACTGGTATCCTCTTGCCCCTCGTAAAACGCATTCGGAAGGAATTGCCAGATAAAGACATCTGGTCCTGGACAGGTTATACTTGGGAGGAAATGATGTTGGAGACACCTGATAAACTGGAGCTCTTATCGATGATTGATATCTTAGTTGATGGTCGTTATGACAAAAGCAAGCGCAATCTCATGCTCCAGTTCCGAGGTTCTTCCAATCAACGGATTATCGATGTACAAAAATCACTCCAAAGTGGGCAAGTAGTGATTTGGGACAAGCTTAATGACGGAAAAGAAAGCTATGAACAGGTGAAGAGAGAATGAAGAAAAAAGAGTTAGTAGACAAACTGGTTTCAGAGATTGAAACGGGAAAAGTCAAAACACTGGGGATTTACGGTCACGGTGCATCAGGAAAGTCTACCTTTGCTAAAGAATTGTTCCAAGCCCTAGATTCTGAAAAGGTAAATCTACTAGAAACAGATTCCTACATTACCTCAAACCGTCATTTAGTGGTGCCAAAAGAACTTCCAGATCAAAAAGTGACAGCTTGTCTCCCAGTGGCGCATGAACTGGCAAGTTTGCAGAGAGATATTCTCGCCTTGCAGGCAGGCATGGACATCTTGACGATTGATGAACCCTGGAAGCCAAGCGAAGTCTTATCTGGTTCAAAACCAATACTGATAGTCGAAGGGATGTCTGTGGGTTTTCTACCCAAGGAACTCTTTGATAAAACTATCTGTTTCAACACGGACGAAGAAACGGAATTAAAGAGGCGTCTAGCTCGAGATACGACTATGAGAAATCGAGATGCATCTTTCGTATATTCTAGCCATCAGATGAGACGAGAGCAGTATCAGCAATACTATAAAGAAACCGAGTCAAAAGCAGATATCTTAGTAGACCAATCAGAAGATAAATTCAAGGTCAAAATGATACACATTATATAGAAGAAAAGATTGATTTTTATAAACGTAAATCAGTAATCTTAGGAAGATAAAATAGGAAAACAGTTTCATCTCGAAAAAACGAAAAAAAGCTAACAAATCCCTTGCAATCGCAGGGGCTTTGTGTTATTCTATTATGGTGCTGTAAATTACAGCCTTAGCTTTGATGCAAGAGGTTGCGACACGCTCGGTTGCATTGCCACGCAACGCGCGTCGGTTTTCTTGTGGAGCTAGCCTATTATCTTAAATAGACGAAAAGGAGAAAAAGATGGCAAACAAAAAAATCCGTATCCGTTTGAAAGCTTACGAACACCGTACGCTTGACACAGCGGCTGCAAAAATCGTAGAATCAGCTACTCGTACAGGTGCACAAGTTGCGGGTCCAATCCCACTTCCAACTGAGCGTAGCCTCTACACAATTATTCGTGCGACTCACAAATACAAAGACTCTCGCGAACAATTTGAAATGCGTACACACAAACGTTTGATCGATATCGTTAACCCAACTCAAAAAACAGTTGATGCCTTGATGAAATTGGATCTTCCAAGTGGTGTAAACGTAGAAATCAAACTTTAATTTAAAGCTTGATACCTTGAGCATGAAAAACGCTCGTTAAAAACTTTTTGAATAAAAAATATAGAAAAGGAACTATTTTCTCATGACAAAAGGAATCTTAGGGAAAAAAGTGGGAATGACTCAAATCTTCACTGAAGCTGGCGAATTGATCCCTGTAACAGTTATTGAAGCAACTCCAAACGTTGTTCTTCAAGTTAAAACTGTTGAAACAGACGGATACAACGCTATCCAAGTTGGTTTCGATGACAAACGCGAAGTATTGAGCAACAAACCTGCTAAAGGACATGTAGCGAAAGCTAACACGGCTCCTAAGCGCTTCATTCGTGAATTCAAAAACGTTGAAGGCTTGGAAGTTGGTGCTGAAATCACAGTTGAAACATTCGCAGCTGGAGACGTTGTTGACGTAACTGGTACTTCTAAAGGTAAAGGTTTTCAAGGTGTTATCAAACGCCATGGACAATCACGTGGACCAATGGCTCACGGTTCTCGTTACCACCGTCGTCCAGGTTCTATGGGACCTGTTGCACCTAACCGCGTGTTCAAAGGTAAAAACCTTGCAGGACGTATGGGTGGCGACCGCGTGACAATTCAAAACCTTGAAGTTGTACAAGTTGTTCCAGAAAAGAACGTTATCCTTATCAAAGGTAACGTACCGGGTGCTAAGAAATCTCTTATCACTATCAAGTCAGCAGTTAAAGCTGGTAAATAATAAGGAAAGGGGAATACAGTCAAAATGGCAAATGTAACATTATTCGACCAAACTGGTAAACAAGCTGGCGAAGTTGTTCTTAACGATGCAATCTTTGGTATTGAACCAAACCAATCTGTTGTGTTTGATGTGATCATCAGCCAACGTGCTAGCCTTCGTCAAGGAACTCACGCAGTTAAAAATCGCTCAGCTGTTTCAGGTGGTGGACGCAAACCATGGCGTCAAAAAGGAACTGGACGTGCTCGTCAAGGTTCTATCCGCTCTCCACAATGGCGTGGTGGTGGAACTGTCTTCGGACCAACTCCACGTAGCTATGCGTACAAACTTCCTCAAAAAGTTCGTCGCCTTGCGCTTAAATCTGTTTACTCAGAAAAAGTTGCTGAAAACAAATTTGTAGCCGTTGATTCTCTTGAATTTACAGCTCCAAAAACTGCTGAATTTGCAAAAGTTCTTGCAGCTTTGAGCATCGATTCTAAAGTCCTTGTTATTCTTGAAGAAGGAAACGAATTCGCAGCTCTTTCAGCTCGTAACCTTCCAAACGTGAAAGTTGCGACTGCTACAACTGCAAGTGTTCTTGACATCGCAAATAGTGACAAACTTCTTGTTACTCAAGCAGCTATCTCTAAAATCGAGGAGGTTCTTGCATAATGAATTTGTATGATGTTATCAAAAAACCTGTTATTACTGAAAGCTCAATGGCTCAACTTGAAGCAGGAAAGTATGTATTTGAAGTTGACACTCGTGCACACAAACTTTTGATTAAGCAAGCTGTTGAAGCTGCTTTTGAAGGTGTTAAGGTTGCAAATGTCAACACAATCAACGTAAAACCTAAAGCTAAACGTGTTGGACGTTACACTGGTTTTACTAACAAAACTAAAAAAGCTATCATCACACTTACAGCTGATTCAAAAGCAATCGAGTTGTTTGCTGCTGAAGCTGAATAATCTAAGGAGGAAATATCGTGGGAATTCGTGTTTATAAACCAACAACAAACGGTCGCCGTAATATGACTTCTTTGGATTTCGCTGAAATCACAACAAGCACTCCTGAAAAATCATTGCTTGTTGCTTTGAAGAACAAGGCTGGTCGTAACAACAACGGCCGTATCACTGTTCGTCACCAAGGTGGTGGGCACAAACGTTTCTATCGTTTGGTTGACTTCAAACGTAACAAAGACAACGTTGAAGCAGTTGTTAAAACTATCGAGTACGATCCAAACCGTTCTGCAAACATCGCTCTTGTACACTACACAGACGGTGTGAAAGCATACATCATCGCTCCAAAAGGTCTTGAAGTTGGTCAACGTATCGTTTCAGGCCCAGAAGCAGATATCAAAGTCGGAAACGCTCTTCCACTTGCTAACATTCCAGTTGGTACTTTGATCCACAACATCGAATTGAAACCAGGTCGTGGTGGAGAATTGGTGCGTGCAGCTGGAGCTTCTGCTCAAGTATTGGGTCAAGAAGGTAAATATGTTCTTGTTCGTCTTCAATCTGGCGAAGTACGTATGATTCTTGGAACTTGTCGTGCAACAGTTGGTGTTGTCGGAAACGAACAACATGGACTTGTAAACCTTGGTAAAGCAGGACGTAGCCGTTGGAAAGGTATCCGTCCAACAGTTCGTGGTTCTGTAATGAACCCTAACGATCACCCACACGGTGGTGGTGAAGGTAAAGCACCAGTTGGTCGTAAAGCACCATCTACTCCATGGGGCAAACCTGCTCTTGGTCTTAAAACTCGTAACAAGAAAGCGAAATCTGACAAACTTATCGTTCGTCGTCGCAACGAGAAATAATAGTAAACTAGTCGCTTAAGCAACTAGGAAATCCGCCAGCTCGGTAGCGATCCATGTGAGCGCAAGCCGCTGTGGTACAACATTTAAAGGAGAAAACATAAAAATGGGACGCAGTCTTAAAAAAGGACCTTTCGTCGATGAGCATTTGATGAAAAAAGTTGAAGCTCAAGCTAATGACGAAAAGAAAAAAGTTATCAAAACTTGGTCACGTCGTTCAACGATCTTCCCAAGTTTCATTGGTTACACTATTGCAGTTTATGACGGACGTAAACACGTACCGGTTTACATCCAAGAAGACATGGTAGGTCACAAACTTGGTGAATTCGCACCGACTCGTACTTACAAAGGTCACGCTGCAGACGACAAGAAAACACGTAGAAAATAAGGAGAACATAAATGGCAGAAATTACTTCAGCTAAAGCAATGGCTCGTACAGTACGTGTTTCACCTCGTAAATCACGTCTTGTTCTTGACAATATTCGTGGTAAAAGCGTAGTCGACGCTATTGCAATCTTGACATTCACTCCAAACAAAGCTGCTGAAATCATCTTGAAAGTTTTGAACTCAGCTGTAGCTAACGCTGAAAACAACTTTGGTTTGGACAAAGCTAACTTGGTAGTATCTGAGGCATTCGCAAACGAAGGACCAACTATGAAACGTTTCCGTCCACGTGCGAAAGGTTCAGCTTCACCAATCAACAAACGTACAGCTCACATCACTGTAGCTGTTGCAGAAAAATAAGGAGGTAACATCGTGGGTCAAAAAGTACATCCAATTGGTATGCGTGTCGGCATCATCCGTGATTGGGATGCCAAATGGTATGCTGAAAAAGAATACGCGGATTACCTTCATGAAGATCTTGCAATCCGTAAATTCGTTCAAAAAGAACTTGCTGACGCAGCAGTTTCAACTATCGAAATCGAACGCGCAGTGAACAAAGTTAACGTTTCACTTCACACTGCTAAACCAGGTATGGTTATCGGTAAAGGTGGCGCTAACGTTGATGCACTCCGTGCAAAACTTAACAAATTGACTGGAAAACAAGTACACATCAACATCATCGAAATCAAACAACCTGATTTGGATGCTCACCTTGTAGGTGAAGGAATTGCTCGTCAATTGGAGCAACGTGTTGCTTTCCGTCGTGCACAAAAACAAGCAATCCAACGCGCAATGCGTGCTGGAGCTAAAGGAATCAAAACTCAAGTATCAGGTCGTTTGAACGGTGCAGATATTGCCCGTGCTGAAGGATACTCAGAAGGAACTGTTCCACTCCACACACTTCGTGCAGATATCGATTACGCTTGGGAAGAAGCAGATACTACATACGGTAAACTTGGTGTTAAAGTATGGATCTACCGTGGTGAAGTTCTTCCAGCTCGTAAAAACACTAAAGGAGGTAAATAACCAATGTTAGTACCTAAACGTGTTAAACACCGTCGTGAATTCCGTGGAAAAATGCGCGGTGAAGCAAAAGGTGGAAAAGAAGTAGCATTCGGTGAATACGGTCTTCAAGCTACAACTAGCCACTGGATTACTAACCGCCAAATCGAAGCTGCTCGTATCGCCATGACTCGTTACATGAAACGTGGTGGTAAAGTTTGGATTAAAATCTTCCCACACAAATCATACACTGCTAAAGCTATCGGTGTGCGTATGGGATCTGGTAAAGGGGCACCTGAAGGTTGGGTTGCACCAGTTAAACGCGGTAAAGTGATGTTCGAAATCGCTGGTGTATCTGAAGAGATTGCACGTGAAGCGCTTCGTCTTGCTAGCCACAAATTGCCAGTTAAAACTAAATTCGTAAAACGTGAAGCAGAATAAGGAGAAGGCATGAAACTTAATGAAGTAAAAGAATTTGTTAAAGAACTTCGTGGTCTTTCTCAAGAAGAACTCGCGAAGCGCGAAAACGAATTGAAAAAAGAATTGTTTGAACTTCGTTTCCAAGCTGCTACTGGTCAATTGGAACAAACAGCTCGCTTGAAAGAAGTTAAAAAACAAATCGCTCGTATCAAAACAGTTCAATCTGAAGCGAAATAATAGACTAGGGAAGGAGAAATTTCAATGGAACGCAATAATCGTAAAGTTCTTGTTGGACGTGTTGTATCTGACAAAATGGACAAGACAATCACAGTTGTAGTTGAAACAAAACGTAACCACCCAGTCTATGGTAAACGTATTAACTACTCTAAGAAATACAAAGCACATGATGAAAACAATGTTGCCAAAGAAGGCGATATCGTACGTATCATGGAAACTCGCCCGCTTTCAGCTACAAAACGTTTCCGTCTTGTAGAAGTTGTTGAAGAAGCGGTTATCATCTAATCAAGCCTGAAAGGAGAAAACTGAAATGATTCAAACAGAAACTCGTTTGAAAGTCGCAGACAACAGCGGTGCACGCGAAATCTTGACTATCAAAGTTCTTGGTGGTTCTAAACGTAAATTTGCGAACATCGGTGATGTTATTGTGGCATCTGTAAAACAAGCTACTCCTGGTGGTGCGGTTAAAAAAGGTGACGTTGTAAAAGCTGTTATCGTTCGTACTAAATCAGGTGCTCGTCGCGCTGATGGTTCATACATCAAGTTTGACGAAAATGCAGCTGTTATCATCCGTGATGACAAAACTCCTCGCGGAACACGTATCTTTGGCCCGGTTGCACGTGAATTACGTGAAGGTGGCTTCATGAAGATCGTGTCACTTGCTCCAGAAGTACTTTAATTTTTAGAAACAAACTAGTCCCCTAGCTTCAAGCTAGGGTGCCCTTGTGGGCGTAAGAAAAATCAAGGAGAAACCTAATGTTTGTAAAAAAAGGCGACAAAGTTCGCGTAATCGCTGGTAAAGATAAGGGAACAGAAGCTGTTGTCCTTACTGCCCTTCCAAAAGTAAACAAAGTTATCGTTGAAGGTGTTAACATCGTTAAGAAACACCAACGTCCAACTAACGAGCTTCCTCAAGGTGGTATCATCGAGAAAGAAGCAGCTATCCACGTATCAAACGTTCAAGTATTGGACAAAAATGGTGTAGCTGGTCGTGTTGGTTACAAATTTGTAGACGGTAAAAAAGTTCGCTACAACAAAAAATCAGGCGAAGTGCTTGATTAATCACGAAGGAAAGGAGAAGTATAATGGCAAATCGTTTAAAAGAAAAATATCTTAATGAAGTAGTTCCTGCTTTGACAGAACAATTTAACTACTCATCAGTGATGGCTGTACCTAAAGTAGATAAGATCGTTTTGAACATGGGTGTTGGTGAAGCTGTATCAAACGCTAAAAGCCTTGAAAAAGCTGCTGAAGAATTGGCACTTATCTCAGGTCAAAAACCACTTATCACTAAAGCTAAAAAATCAATCGCCGGCTTCCGTCTTCGTGAAGGTGTAGCGATCGGTGCAAAAGTTACCCTTCGTGGTGAACGTATGTACGAATTCTTGGATAAATTGGTTTCAGTTTCACTTCCACGTGTGCGTGACTTCCATGGTGTTCCAACAAAATCATTTGATGGACGCGGAAACTACACTCTTGGTGTGAAAGAACAATTGATCTTCCCAGAAATCAACTTTGATGACGTTGACAAAACTCGTGGTCTTGACATCGTTATCGTAACAACTGCTAACACTGACGAAGAGTCACGTGCATTGCTTACAGGCCTTGGAATGCCTTTTGCAAAATAATATAGGAGGTAAATCTAATGGCTAAAAAATCAATGATTGCTAAGAACAAACGTCCAGCGAAGTTCTCTACCCAAGCTTATACTCGTTGTGAAAAATGTGGTCGTCCACATTCAGTTTACCGCAAATTTAAACTTTGCCGTGTTTGCTTCCGTGAACTAGCTTACAAAGGACAAATTCCTGGTGTAACAAAAGCATCTTGGTAATATCATGATACAAAGAGCGTAACAACCACTGCAAAAATAGGGAATTTGGTGAAGGAGCGATGCTCCAAAACAAATTTATCTTTTTTGCACAGGTTGTAGCTTGTGTTCAAATAAGAGTTCTCTCATTTGAATGTATCAATACTATCTGAGCCTAGCTCAATCATTAACTAGCAAGTGCAACTTGCAAACTACTAGTAAGAGGAGAAAAACAAAATGGTTATGACTGACCCAATCGCAGACTTCCTAACTCGTATTCGTAACGCTAACCAAGCGAAACACGAAGTACTTGAAGTACCTGCATCAAACATCAAAAAAGGGATTGCTGAAATCCTTAAACGCGAAGGTTTTGTAAAAAACGTTGAAATCATCGAAGATGACAAACAAGGCATCATCCGTGTATTCCTTAAATATGGACCAAACGGTGAAAAAGTTATCACTAACTTGAAACGTGTTTCTAAACCAGGACTTCGTGTCTACAAAAAACGTGAAGATCTTCCAAAAGTACTTAACGGCCTTGGAATTGCTATCCTTTCAACTTCTGAAGGTTTGCTTACTGATAAAGAAGCACGCCAAAAGAATGTTGGTGGGGAAGTTATCGCTTACGTTTGGTAATTGATGATGTGAGAGCGTTAAAAGAATGCAGTGAAAATACGAAGTTTGTAGCAGGAGCGATGCTCTAAGACAAACTTATATTTTTCACCAAATTCTTAGCTCGAACTCAAATCAGATACAAAGCTCGTAAAGAACAAAGCAAAATTAGGAAGTCGGAGAAGTTTGTTTACAAACAAGCCAACTTATCTATTTTGCACAGTTCTTAGAGCGAGTTCAATTTAGCTATTGAACTCAATGAGTATCTTTAACCCCGTGAAAACTGGCCATTTAGGCCTGACAATTTAACAGGAGAAAATAAACATGTCACGTATTGGTAATAAAGTTATCGTGTTGCCTGCTGGTGTTGAAGTCACTAACAATGACAACGTAGTAACTGTAAAAGGACCTAAAGGAGAACTTACTCGTAAGTTCTCAAAAGATATTGAAATTCGCGTGGAAGGTACTGAAGTAACTCTTCACCGTCCAAACGATTCAAAAGAAATGAAAACTATCCACGGAACTACTCGTGCCCTTTTGAACAACATGGTAATTGGTGTATCAGAAGGATTTAAGAAAGAACTTGAAATGCGTGGGGTTGGTTACCGTGCACAACTTCAAGGATCAAAACTTGTTTTGGCTGTTGGTAAATCTCATCCAGATGAAGTTGAAGCTCCAGAAGGGATTACTTTTGAACTTCCAAACCCAACAACAATCGTTGTTAGCGGAATTTCAAAAGAAGTGGTTGGTCAAACAGCTGCTTACGTACGTAGCCTTCGTTCACCAGAACCTTACAAAGGTAAAGGTATTCGTTACGTTGGAGAGTACGTTCGTCTTAAAGAAGGTAAAACAGGTAAATAATGTTGAGTGGTTGATTTTCAACCACCAACCTATTTTCCAACTTTGTGCATAGCACGCGATTTAAAACTAAAGAGGTGAAAACTGTGATTTCTAAACCAGATAAAAACAAACTCCGTCAAAAACGCCACCGTCGCGTTCGCGGAAAACTCTCTGGAACTGCTGATCGCCCACGTTTGAACGTATTCCGTTCTAATACAGGCATCTACGCTCAAGTGATTGATGACGTAGCGGGTGTAACGCTCGCAAGTGCTTCAACTCTTGACAAAGAAGTTTCAAAAGGAACTAAAACTGAACAAGCCGTTGCTGTCGGTAAACTCGTTGCAGAACGTGCAAACGCTAAAGGTATTTCAGAAGTGGTGTTCGACCGCGGTGGATATCTATATCACGGACGTGTGAAAGCTTTGGCTGATGCAGCTCGTGAAAACGGATTGAAATTCTAATAGGAGGACACTAGAAAATGGCATTTAAAGACAATGCAGTTGAATTAGAAGAACGCGTAGTTGCTGTCAACCGTGTTACAAAAGTTGTTAAAGGTGGACGTCGTCTTCGTTTCGCAGCTCTTGTTGTTGTCGGTGACCACAACGGTCGTGTAGGATTTGGTACTGGTAAGGCTCAAGAAGTTCCAGAAGCAATCCGCAAAGCAGTAGAAGATGCTAAGAAAAACTTGATTGAAGTTCCTATGGTTGGAACAACAATCCCACACGAAGTTCTTTCAGAATTCGGTGGAGCTAAAGTATTGTTGAAACCTGCTGTAGAAGGTTCTGGAGTTGCCGCTGGTGGTGCGGTTCGTGCCGTTGTGGAATTGGCAGGTGTGGCAGATATTACATCTAAATCACTTGGTTCTAACACTCCAATCAACATTGTTCGCGCAACTGTTGAAGGTTTGAAACAATTGAAACGCACTGAAGAAGTTGCTGCCCTTCGTGGTATTTCAGTTTCTGATTTGGCATAAGAAAGGGGATAAAATGGCTCAAATTAAAATTACTTTGACTAAGTCTCCAATCGGACGCATTCCATCACAACGTAAAACTGTTGTAGCACTTGGACTTGGCAAATTGAACAGCTCTGTTATCAAAGAAGACAACGCTGCTATCCGTGGTATGATCACTGCAGTATCTCACTTGGTAACAGTTGAAGAAGTAAACTAATGATTTTTAGGGGATGTGCAGTATACCATCCCCTAAAACTGGATATAGTCATCTATGATGACATCGTATAGGCGAGTTGATAAGGGAGACAACCTTTTCTCCCTTATCGGCGCTAGCATTTTACAAAAGAGGAGAAAATAAAAATGAAACTTCATGAATTGAAACCTGCAGAAGGTTCTCGTAAAGTACGTAACCGTGTTGGTCGTGGTACTTCATCAGGTAACGGTAAAACATCTGGTCGCGGTCAAAAAGGTCAAAAAGCTCGTAGCGGTGGCGGAGTTCGCCTTGGTTTTGAAGGTGGACAAACTCCATTGTTCCGTCGTCTTCCAAAACGTGGATTCACTAACATCAACGCTAAAGAATACGCAATTGTAAACCTTGACCAATTGAACGTCTTTGAAGATGGTGCTGAAGTGACTCCAGTTGTGCTTATCGAATCAGGAATTGTGAAAGCTGAAAAATCAGGTGTTAAAATTCTTGGTAACGGTGAATTGACTAAGAAATTGACTGTTAAAGCAGCTAAATTCTCTAAATCAGCTGAGGAAGCTATCACTGCTAAAGGTGGTTCTGTAGAAGTCATCTAAGAGAGGTGACCCATGTTTTTTAAATTATTAAAAGAAGCTCTCAAGGTTAAACAAGTTCGATCAAAAATTCTCTTTACAATTTTTATCATTCTTGTTTTCCGTATTGGGACAAGTATTACTGTTCCAGGGGTAAATGCAAAAAGTTTAGAAGCTCTCAGTGGTTTATCTTTCTTAAACATGCTTAGTCTTGTTTCAGGGAATGCCATGAAGAACTTCTCTGTTTTTGCACTCGGACTAAGTCCGTATATCACTGCTTCTATCGTTGTTCAATTGCTACAAATGGATATTTTACCGAAGTTTGTAGAATGGGGCAAACAAGGGGAAGTGGGACGGAGAAAACTAAATCAGGCTACTCGTTACATTGCACTTGTGCTTGCATTTGTTCAATCTATTGGGATTACAGCAGGGTTTAATACTCTATCTGGAGCGAAATTATTAACGACAGATTTAACTCCGCAAGTCTTTGTTACCATTGGGATCATCTTAACAGCAGGTAGTATGATTGTAACTTGGCTTGGGGAACAAATTACAGATAAAGGATATGGAAACGGTGTTTCTATGATCATCTTTGCAGGTATTGTCGCTTCAATTCCTGAGATGATCAAGGGGATCTATGTTGACTACTTTGTCAATATCCCAAGTAGCCGATTGACTTCATCTATTATCTTTGTTGTTATTTTGATTATCGCTGTCTTGTTGATTGTTTACTTTACAACATATGTTCAACAGGCAGAATATAAAATCCCAATCCAATATACAAAGGTTGCTCAAGGAGCTCCATCAAGCTCATACCTTCCTTTGAAGGTAAATCCAGCGGGGGTTATCCCAGTTATCTTTGCAAGTTCCATTACAGCAGCACCTGCAGCCATCCTTCAATTTTTGAGTGCTACAGGTCATGATTGGGCTTGGGTACGTACAGCACAGGAAATGTTATCTACAACATCTCCAACAGGTGTTGCCATGTATGCCTTGTTAATCATTCTCTTTACATTCTTCTATACGTTTGTACAGATCAATCCAGAGAAAGCAGCAGAAAACTTGCAAAAGAGTGGAGCCTACATTCATGGAGTCCGTCCTGGTAAAGGGACAGAAGAATATATGTCGAAACTTCTTCGTCGTCTTGCTACTGTCGGCTCTCTCTTCTTAGGTGTTATTTCTATCTTACCTATCGTAGCTAAAGATGTATTTGGCCTTTCAGAAGTTGTTGCTTTTGGGGGAACAAGTCTACTAATCATTATCTCGACAGGTATTGAAGGAATTAAACAATTGGAAGGGTATCTATTGAAACGTAAGTATGTTGGTTTCTTGGATACAACAGAATAGTTGTAATAGGAAATAAAATTGACTATTGCTCAGAGAGTGGAGTGTAAAAATCGAAGACTTTGTCAGATTTTTATCTCCTCTCTTCTATTTTGTTTTTAAATAGGGGTTGAAATAGATTTCTGCTTCTATTTAAATACAAAATAAGGAGATCCTATCATGAATCTTTTGATTATGGGCTTACCTGGAGCAGGTAAGGGAACGCAAGCAGCTAAAATTGTGGAGAAATTCCATGTTGCACATATCTCAACAGGCGATATGTTCCGTGCTGCAATGGCTAATCAAACTGAAATGGGTGTACTCGCAAAGTCATACATTGACAAAGGTGAGTTGGTCCCAGACGAAGTTACAAATGGTATTGTTAAAGAACGTCTTTCACAGGACGATATCAAAGAAACAGGTTTCTTGTTAGATGGTTACCCACGTACGATTGAACAAGCTCATGCCTTGGATGAAACATTGGCTGAACTGGGTATTGAACTTGAAGGAGTAATCAACATCGAAGTGAATCCAGACTGTCTCTTGGAACGCTTGAGTGGCCGTATCATTCACCGCAAAACAGGTGAAACTTTCCACAAAGTTTTCAATCCACCAGTTGACTACAAAGAAGAGGATTACTACCAACGTGAAGATGATAAACCTGAGACAGTTAAACGTCGTTTGGATGTGAATATTGCACAAGGTGAACCAATCATTGCTCACTATCGTGCTAAAGGTTTAGTTCATGATATCAAAGGAAATCAAGATATCAATGATGTGTTCAAAGACATCGAAAAAGTATTGACAAATTTGAAATAAAGCGTTTTTCGTACTTGCAAAAAATCGCGACAAATGTTATACTGAGATAGTCTGACTTATAATTGTTGCCTCTGTGTCTTGAGGCATCGAATCGAAATTTATGGAGGTGCTTTTGCGTGGCAAAAGACGATGTGATTGAAGTTGAAGGCAAAGTAGTCGATACAATGCCGAACGCAATGTTTACGGTTGAACTTGAAAATGGACATCAGATTTTAGCAACAGTTTCTGGTAAAATTCGTAAAAACTATATTCGTATTTTAGCGGGAGATCGTGTTACTGTCGAGATGAGTCCATATGACTTGACACGTGGACGTATCACTTACCGCTTTAAATAATCGAAAAACTTGGAGGGATAAGAAATGAAAGTAAGACCATCGGTCAAACCAATTTGCGAATACTGTAAAGTAATTCGTCGTAATGGTCGTGTTATGGTAATTTGCCCAGCAAATCCAAAACACAAACAACGTCAAGGATAAGATAGAAAGGAGAAAATATGGCTCGTATTGCTGGAGTTGACATTCCAAATGACAAACGCGTAGTAATCTCATTGACTTACGTTTATGGTATCGGACTTTCAACATCTAAGAAAATTTTGGCTGCTGCTGGAATCTCAGAAGATGTTCGTGTACGTGACCTTACATCAGATCAAGAAGATGCTATCCGTCGTGAAGTGGATGCAATCAAAGTTGAAGGTGACCTTCGTCGTGAAGTAAACTTGAACATTAAACGTTTGATGGAAATCGGTTCATACCGTGGTATTCGTCACCGTCGTGGACTTCCTGTCCGTGGACAAAACACTAAAAACAACGCTCGCACTCGTAAAGGTAAAGCTGTTGCGATTGCTGGTAAGAAAAAATAATATAGGAGGTAAAAGTCTTGGCTAAACCAACACGTAAACGTCGTGTGAAAAAGAATATCGAATCTGGTATTGCTCATATTCACGCTACATTTAATAACACTATTGTTATGATTACTGATGTGCATGGTAATGCAATTGCTTGGTCATCAGCTGGTGCTCTTGGTTTCAAAGGTTCTCGTAAATCTACACCATTCGCTGCTCAAATGGCTTCTGAAGCTGCTGCTAAATCTGCACAAGAACACGGTCTTAAATCAGTTGAAGTTACTGTAAAAGGTCCAGGTTCTGGTCGTGAGTCAGCTATTCGTGCGCTTGCTGCCGCTGGTCTTGAAGTAACAGCAATTCGTGATGTGACTCCAGTGCCACACAATGGTGCTCGTCCTCCAAAACGTCGCCGTGTATAATCATCGCATTACACTGCTTTTCGTTTAAGAGGGAGTAACTAAATGATTGAGTTTGAAAAACCAAATATAACAAAAATTGATGAAAATAAAGATTATGGCAAGTTTGTAATCGAACCACTTGAACGTGGCTACGGTACAACTCTTGGTAACTCTCTTCGTCGTGTACTACTAGCTTCTCTACCAGGAGCAGCTGTGACATCTATCAACATTGATGGTGTGTTACATGAGTTTGACACAGTTCCAGGTGTTCGTGAAGACGTGATGCAAATCATTCTGAACATTAAAGGAATTGCAGTGAAATCATACGTTGAAGACGAAAAAATCATTGAGCTTGACGTTGAAGGTCCTGCTGAAATTACAGCTGGAGATATTTTGACTGACAGTGATATTGAGATTGTAAATCCAGATCATTATCTCTTTACAATCGGTGAAGGTTCTTCTCTGAAGGCGACAATGACTGTTAACAGTGGTCGTGGATATGTACCTGCTGATGAAAACAAAAAAGATAATGCACCAGTTGGAACACTTGCTGTAGATTCTATTTATACACCAGTTACAAAAGTCAACTATCAAGTTGAACCTGCTCGTGTAGGTAGTAACGATGGTTTTGACAAATTAACCCTTGAAATCTTGACAAATGGAACAATTATTCCAGAAGATGCTTTAGGGCTTTCAGCACGTATCTTGACAGAACATCTTGATTTGTTTACAAATCTTACAGAGATTGCTAAATCTGCAGAAGTGATGAAAGAAGCTGATACTGAATCTGACGATCGTATTTTGGATCGGACGATTGAGGAACTGGACTTGTCTGTGCGTTCATACAACTGTTTGAAACGTGCCGGTATCAATACTGTGCATGATTTGACAGAAAAATCTGAAGCAGAGATGATGAAAGTACGAAATCTTGGACGCAAGAGTTTGGAAGAAGTGAAACTCAAACTCATTGACTTGGGTCTTGGATTAAAAGATAAATAAAGGAGGAATACATGGCTTACCGTAAACTAGGACGCACTAGCTCACAACGTAAAGCAATGCTTCGCGATTTGACAACTGACCTTTTGATCAACGAATCAATCGTGACAACTGAAGCTCGTGCTAAAGAAATCCGTAAAACTGTTGAAAAAATGATTACTCTAGGTAAACGTGGTGATTTGCATGCACGTCGTCAAGCAGCTGCTTTCGTACGTAATGAAATCGCATCTGAAAACTATGATGAAGCAACTGATAAGTACACTTCTACTACAGCTCTTCAAAAATTGTTCTCAGAAATCGCACCTCGTTATGCTGAACGTAACGGTGGATACACTCGTATCCTTAAAACTGAACCACGTCGTGGTGATGCTGCGCCAATGGCGATCATCGAATTAGTATAAAATCATCAATTTTGTTGAGTGTTATGATGATGGAGTCTTGTGCTCTTAGTCTAGCTCTGGTCTACCGCTGGGACTTCAGTCCTAGCGGGAACACTCATCATCATTTGATAGGGTAGACGCTTGTTTACGAAATTGTTTTTTTGTTTAAGAACAACTTCGTAAGCAGGCGTTTTTTAGTATTTTCTATGGAAATATGCTATACTAGGAAAAAAGAAAATCAAAAACGTTCAGGTTTTCTAAAAATTGTAGAAATGGGGTATAAGGATGAAGGCTATTATTACAGTGGTTGGCAAGGACAAGGCTGGTATTGTTGCAGGCGTGTCTACTAAGATTGCAGAATTGGATTTGAATATTGATGATATTTCTCAAACAGTACTGGATGAGTATTTTACAATGATGGCAGTTGTATCTAGTGATAAAAAGCAGGATTTCACCACTCTGCGAAATGAGTTTGAAACTTTCGGCCAGACCTTGAATGTGAAAATCAATATTCAAAGTGCGGCAATTTTTGACGCCATGTACAATATCTAGGAGGTGGCTATGGATATTAGACAAGTTACGGAAACCATTGCCATGATCGAAGAGCAGAACTTCGATATCAGAACCATCACCATGGGGATTTCCCTTTTGGACTGTATTGATCCAGATATTGAACGTGCTGCTGAAAAGATTTACCAAAAAATCACAACTAAAGCTGCAAATCTAGTGGCTGTAGGAGACGAAATTGCTGCAGAACTTGGGATTCCTATTGTCAATAAACGGGTATCGGTGACTCCAATTTCCTTGATTGGAGCAGCGACAGATGCGACGGACTATGTCGTTTTGGCAAAGGCACTTGATAAGGCTGCCAAGGAGATTGGTGTTGACTTTATCGGAGGTTTTTCGGCCTTGGTACAAAAAGGCTACCAAAAAGGAGATGAGATTCTCATCAATTCGATCCCCCGTGCTCTTGCTGAGACAGACAAGGTTTGTTCATCCGTCAACATTGGTTCAACCAAGTCAGGTATCAACATGACTGCAGTTGCAGATATGGGACGTATCATCAAGGAAACAGCTGAGCTATCAGATATGGGTGCAGCCAAGTTGGTCGTATTTGCTAACGCTGTTGAGGACAATCCTTTTATGGCAGGGGCCTTCCATGGTGTCGGTGAAGCAGATGTCATCATCAATGTTGGAGTCTCAGGTCCTGGTGTCGTTAAACGTGCCTTGGAGAAAGTTCGTGGCCAGAGTTTTGATGTAGTAGCTGAGACAGTCAAGAAAACAGCCTTTAAGATTACTCGTATAGGTCAGCTAGTCGGTCAAATGGCGAGTGAACGCCTTGGGGTCGACTTTGGGATCGTGGACCTAAGTTTGGCTCCGACTCCTGCGGTTGGAGACTCAGTGGCTCGTGTTCTTGAAGAGATGGGGCTAGAAACAGTGGGAACGCATGGGACAACTGCTGCACTCGCTCTTTTGAATGACCAAGTTAAGAAGGGCGGGGTCATGGCTTGTAATCAGGTCGGTGGCTTATCAGGTGCTTTTATCCCTGTTTCTGAAGATGAGGGGATGATTGCTGCGGTGCAAAATGGCTCTCTGAATTTGGAGAAACTGGAGGCCATGACGGCTATCTGTTCTGTTGGGCTGGATATGATTGCTATTCCGGAAGATACGCCTGCTGAAACCATTGCGGCTATGATTGCGGATGAGGCGGCAATCGGTGTCATTAACATGAAAACAACGGCCGTCCGTATTATTCCAAAGGGCAAAGAAGGCGATATGATTGAGTTCGGTGGTTTGCTAGGGACGGCTCCAGTTATGAAGGTAAATGGGGCTTCGTCTGTCGATTTCATCTCTCGTGGAGGTCAAATCCCTGCTCCAATCCATAGTTTTAAAAATTAATAAAAAAGAGAGAGGTTTTAAGTTGAGTTTAAGGATGACTGTGTATACTATAATCATTAAATAAAGACCTCCTAACTTTATTTAATAGAAATCCTAAACTTTTTCATAATAATCTCCTAGGGAAGCTACCATGAGGGTAGCTTTTCTTGTGGTAAAATTAGGAGAAGGAGCTTTGCTTTTGAAAGCCAAATATTTCTTTGATCCATGATATAATAGAAGAAAATGGAGGATAGAAAATGTCTAAAGTAAGATTGTACTTGGTCCGTCATGGAAAAACCATGTTTAACACGATTGGACGGGCTCAAGGATGGAGTGATACGCCTCTAACTGCAGAAGGTGAGTTAGGAATTCATGAGTTGGGTATTGGCTTGAGAGAGTCTGGTTTGCAGTTTGACCGTGCTTATTCCAGTGATTCAGGGCGTACGATTCAAACAATGGGAATTATCCTAGAAGAACTTGACCTGCAGGGAAAAATCCCTTACCGCATGGATAAGCGAATCCGTGAGTGGTGCTTTGGTAGTTTTGATGGAGCCTATGATGGAGACCTCTTTATGGGGGTCATTCCTCGTGTTTTCAAGGTGGATCATGTTCATCAGTTATCCTATGCAGAGCTAGCTGAAGGCTTGGTAGAAGTTGATACTGCTGGTTGGGCTGAAGGCTGGGAAAAACTCAGTGCTCGTATCAGAGATGGCTTCGAGTCTATTGCCAAAGAAATGGAAGAGCAAGGTGGTGGGAACGCCCTTGTTGTCAGCCATGGGATGACCATTGGAACCATTGTTTATCTGATTAATGGCATGCATCCACACGGCTTAGACAACGGTAGTGTGACCATCCTTGAATATGAAGATGGCCAGTTTACTGTTGAAATCGTCGGTGACCGTAGTTACCGTGAACTAGGACGTGAGAAGATGGAAGAAATAAAAAATTGATAGAAGTTAGCTCCGATTAGGAGCTAATTTTTTTCCTGTTAAATAAGGTGGATTTGCGACTCAGTATTTCTTGTTATCCAAGTCTAAAAGAACATTTCTCGTCTTTCAAATTCCCCTAAAAATGGTATAATAGTAACATCATAAAATTGGAGAGAGACCATGAGTTTTTACAATCATAAAGAAATTGAGCCTAAGTGGCAGGGCTACTGGGCGAAACATCATACATTTAAGACAGGAACAGATGCATCAAAACCGAAGTTTTATGCTCTCGATATGTTCCCATATCCTTCAGGAGCTGGATTGCACGTAGGACACCCAGAAGGTTATACTGCAACTGATATCCTCAGCCGTTACAAACGTGCGCAAGGATACAACGTCCTTCACCCAATGGGATGGGATGCCTTTGGTTTGCCTGCAGAGCAATACGCTATGGATACGGGGAATGACCCAGCAGAATTTACAGCAGAAAACATTGCTAACTTTAAACGTCAAATCAATGCGCTTGGATTCTCTTACGACTGGGATCGTGAAGTCAACACAACAGATCCAAACTACTACAAATGGACTCAATGGATCTTCACCAAGCTTTACGAAAAAGGTTTGGCCTATGAAGCGGAAGTACCGGTAAACTGGGTTGAGGAACTAGGAACAGCCATTGCCAATGAAGAAGTGCTTCCTGATGGAACTTCTGAGCGTGGTGGCTATCCCGTTGTCCGCAAACCAATGCGCCAATGGATGCTTAAAATCACGGCCTATGCAGAGCGCTTGCTGACTGACTTGGATGAGTTGGATTGGCCAGAGTCTATCAAGGAAATGCAACGTAACTGGATTGGGAAATCAACTGGTGCTAATGTCACTTTTAAAGTGAAAGGGACTGACAAGGAATTTACCGTCTTTACTACTCGTCCTGATACGCTTTTCGGTGCGACCTTCACAGTCTTGGCTCCTGAGCATGACTTGGTAGATGCCATCACAACAGCTGAACAAGCTGAGGCTGTAGCGGACTACAAACACCAAGCTAGTCTCAAGTCTGACTTGGCTCGTACAGACCTTGCCAAGGAAAAAACAGGGGTTTGGACTGGCGCTTATGCTATCAACCCTGTCAACGGTAAAGAAATCCCAATCTGGATTGCCGACTACGTTCTCGCTAGCTACGGAACAGGTGCTGTTATGGCCGTCCCTGCCCACGATGAACGTGACTGGGAATTTGCCAAACAATTTGGCCTTCCAATCGTAGAAGTACTGGAAGGTGGAAACGTAGCAGAAGCAGCTTACACAGAAGATGGCCTTCACGTCAACTCTGACTTCTTAGATGGTCTCAACAAAGAAGAAGCGATTGCTAAAATTGTAGCTTGGTTAGAAGAAAAAGGCTGTGGTCAAGAGAAGGTGACTTACCGTCTCCGCGACTGGCTCTTTAGCCGTCAACGTTACTGGGGTGAGCCAATTCCAATCATCCATTGGGAAGATGGGACTTCAACAGCTGTTCCTGAAAATGAACTCCCTCTTGTCTTGCCAGTCACCAAGGACATCCGCCCTTCAGGTACTGGTGAAAGCCCATTGGCTAACTTGACAGACTGGCTGGAAGTGACTCGTGAAGATGGCGTCAAAGGTCGTCGTGAGACCAACACCATGCCACAATGGGCTGGCTCAAGCTGGTACTACCTCCGCTATATTGATCCACATAACACTGAGAAATTGGCTGATGAGGAGCTCCTCAAACAATGGTTGCCAGTGGATATCTACGTGGGTGGGGCAGAGCATGCTGTACTTCACTTGCTTTACGCTCGTTTCTGGCATAAATTCCTCTATGATCTTGGTGTTGTTCCAACTAAAGAGCCATTCCAAAAACTCTTTAACCAAGGAATGATCTTAGGAACAAGCTACCGTGACCATCGTGGGGCTCTTGTGGCAACTGATAAGGTTGAAAAACGTGATGGCTCCTTCTTCCATGTGGAAACAGGAGAAGAGTTGGAGCAAGCGCCAGCCAAGATGTCTAAATCCCTCAAGAACGTGGTTAACCCAGATGATGTGGTGGAACAATACGGTGCTGATACTCTTCGTGTCTATGAAATGTTCATGGGGCCACTCGATGCTTCGATTGCTTGGTCGGAAGAAGGTCTGGAAGGAAGCCGTAAATTCCTTGACCGTGTTTACCGTTTGATTACAAGCAAAGAAATCGTTGCGGAAAACAATGGCGCTCTTGACAAGGTTTATAATGAAACCGTTAAAGCTGTTACTGAGCAAATCGAGTCGATGAAGTTCAACACAGACATTGCCCAACTCATGGTCTTTGTCAACGCGGCTAACAAGGAAGACAAACTCTATGTGGATTATGCCAAAGGATTTATCCAATTGCTTGCCCCAGTTGCGCCACACTTGGCAGAAGAGCTCTGGCAAACAGTCGCAGCAACAGGTGAGTCCATCTCTTACGTAACTTGGCCAACTTGGGACGAAAGCAAATTGGTTGAAGACGAAATTGAAATCGTCGTCCAAATCAAAGGAAAAGTCCGTGCCAAACTCATGGTTGCTAAAGATCTATCACGCGAAGAATTGCAAGAAATTGCTCTGGCTGACGAAAAAGTCAAAGCAGAAATTGACGGTAAGGAAATCGTGAAGGTGATTGCGGTACCTAACAAACTCGTTAATATCGTTTTGAAATAAGATAGGAATCCTTCAGAGTAGAATCTGGGGGATTTTTATTTGACAGGAAGTTTCTTTTTTGTTAATATAATTAACAAAGAAAAGAGAGATTATGGATAAAAAAGAATTTATTACATTTAATAATCGTTTCAATAGATTTATTTTAGCGTTTGAACAGTTAAAAAAAAATCAACATAAAATTAGTGTTGACAAATCCATTACTTTGAATGAGGTACATTTGATTGTTGTGATTGGGAAAAATCAGCCCTTAAATCTAGTGAAATTATCTGAATTATTAAAAGTTTCGAGAAGTGCAATAACTCAAAGTGTTAGGAGATTAATTCAAAAAAATTTAGTTGTTTTTGATTTTGCTCCGAATAATGGGAAAAATAAATATTTGAGATTATCTGAAAAAGGTATCGAAGTTTTTAAAATCCATAAGGAGCAACAAGCATATATTGAAAAATCGGTCTTTTCAGTTTTAAACAACTATAGCGAGGAAGAGCTTCAAACAGTTGTGAAATTGATGGATGATATTGAAAATGTATGGGGAGGATTACCGTGGTGAAAGTCACGGTAAATTTTAAATTTGGTTGTTAAGTATATTAACAAAAGGAGAAGGCATGACTGTAAACATTGAACTGATTTCACAAACTGACTTAGCAGATGAATCTTTTTATATTACTATCAATGGTTTAGAACCAAGGACAAGGTATTGTGTAGAAATGTACCTGTCTGATTATTACTGTATAAACGCTCCCTTACTTTTAGATCATGATGTCGTGTGGAAATCAACCGCAATTTTTTTATCTGATCAGGGCGGTATGATTGATACCTCTCAGACAGCAGCTATTTCAGGATCTTATAAAGGGGTTTCAGAAATGGGCTTGTTCTTTAATGCGAAACCGTTGAAGAATAGGAAAAGGAGATTACCTAGTTCTCTTGATAGAATTCCATTGCGAGATTGTTTTGGTGTTGAAATTAAAATCAGGCTGGGAAAAGATGTGGTCGCGGAGCAAAGTTTTGTAAGGCGTTATATGAATCTGGGAATAAGGTATCAAGATATTTATGATAAGCATTTTCAAGGTCGATTATTTTATGATGAAAAGTTAAGAAAGGCGCCAGCCGTGATTATTGTTAGCGGTAGTGAGGGAAGAATTGAAAAAGCTCAGAACATTGCCCAACTTTTATCTTCTAGAGGCTATATTTGTCTTGCGATAGCTTATTTTGGTTTAGAGGGATTACCCCAAAACTTAGAACGAATTCCGATAGAATGTCTGGAGGAAGCGAAAGATTTTCTATATCATCATCCTCAAGTTGATGATACAAAAATAGGAATATATGGTCGTTCTAAAGGAGCAGAGCTTGTTCTGGCTGGACAAAGTATTTTGGATGATGTGCAATGTTTGGTACTCAATTCCCCCTCAAATGTAATATTTGAGGGAATAAAGGGAAAACTCAACTCTCATTCATCTTCTTGGACATATTTGCAAAAAGAACTTACGTATCAAAAATTTCAACTAGGAAATTATTTGTTAAACAAGTTTTTTAGAAAACATATTCCTGAAGATAGTAGGGCTCAGATTGATGTGAGTAAAATTGCCTCTCCTTTATTATTACTAGGAAGCGATGTTGATGAAATATGGAATGCGTCATCCGCGATAGATGATATTATTTCACATTATAAGGGGAAATCCATTTTGTTTAAAAAATACCATGAAACAGGGCATATGTTGACGGTTGCTTATCAACCGAATCATCGTTATCGAAAAGATTGGCGCTTATTAATGAAAGAAAGTGTAGACTCTTGGTTTGCTACGATAAATTTTTTTGATACACATTTGAAAAATTTGTAGATAGTGCTGAACCGTGCTATAATAGTCCCAACTAAGATAAAAACACAGTTCTGGTTGGTAGTCCAGACGTAGGCAAGCCTATCAGTAACCTTCCTCCTTGGTTGTCCATTCTTAGGGATAGATTTAAGGAGGTGCTGTCGTGGAAATCATTTCAATTGGCTTGACAGTTTATTTTGAAGATGGATTTTGGCATGGATTGTTTGAACAAGAGTATCAGGAAACTTATCAAGTTTGTCGTGTGACATTTGGTCAGGAGCCAAAAGAGGATGAAATTTTGAAACTTTTACAGACTCAGTTTGTTCGGCTATCTTTTAGTCCAGTGGCAACAGTCAAACAGCATGTGAAGATTAAGAATCCGAAGCGTCTGCAGCGAGCTGTAAAGAAACAGGTGAAGCAGGAAGTTTCTTCTAAGTCACAAGAGCTTTTACAGTTACAGCACGAGGAACGAAAAAAGCATTCAAAACAACAGTCCAGTCTCCAAAAGCAATTGCTCAAGCAAGAGAAATTTGAACGCAAACAGCAAAAACGTAGAGAGAAGCACAAGGGTCACTAGTGACTCTCTCTTTCATAAAATAGAACAGCTCTTCTTGGATAACAAGAGCTGTTTTTGCTTGTATTGAAAATTCTTTTCCTAATAGCTCTACTTATCGTCAAAAGTTTTACTAATGGCGGTTTCAAATTTACGACAATACTTACTTGCTTCAAATTCCATCATATCATATTCAGCAATTTCATTTTGCTAGAAGGGAGTGTGTGTCATGATTTCTGATTCATTTTTTATTGTTTGCTTTGGTGAGAACAATACTACCGACTCTTGGAGTTTTCTGCCGGATACTATAAAACACCTCTTTTATAGCGCATATTTAAAAATATAATGTTTGGTTGTAAGTGATTTTAAACTTCCTCTAGTGATTCGATAGGAGAAAAACGAGCCTGCTCTACTTTAACTTAACCCCATTATTTTACCACTTGGCCTTTCATTTTAACTGCTTATCTCAAAAGTCGATTTTTCTTTCATTCTTTTTGTTAAACTAGTGAGGTAAAGAGGAGGGGAAAATATGATTTTACAAGCTAAACATTTGACTAAACGGTATGGCAATCATATGGCTGTTGACGATATTCAGTTAGAGTTTGAAAAAGGCAGTTTCAATGCTATTTTGGGACCCAATGGTGCAGGGAAATCAACCACTATTTCCATGTTAATCGGTTTGGAAAAGCCGACACAAGGTCAGATTCGATATGCGCCAAATACGAAAATCGGAGTTGTTTTTCAAGCTAGTGTACTGGATGAGATGTTGACGGTTAGGGAAAATCTCACGATTCGTGCTCAACAGTATAAGGAGATTGCAGTAAGTCGTGTGGATGATTTGATTCATCAACTGGGTTTGACTGCTTTCCAGAAACAACTCTATGGAACCTTGTCAGGTGGGCAAAAACGTCGGGTTGATATTGCGCGTGCTCTTCTTTCGCGACCAGATATTCTTTTCTTGGATGAACCAACGACAGGTCTTGATATTCAAACTCGCAAATCCATCTGGGATCTACTGTCTCGGCTACAAAAGGATGAAGGTATGACGATTATCTTAACGACTCATTATCTGGATGAAGCGGATGAAGCGGATCAGATTTATATCGTTGATCATGGGAAAGTGATTGCGAAAGGTTCTGCGACTGCTATTAAAAGTCAGTATGCATCTAATATCCTAAAAATTCGTTTTAAAGAAATGAAAGATTTAGAAAAGTTGCTACAGACTGGAATGACAGTAGAGGAAGAAAATGAGTTGGAATATCTTTTTTATCCAAGGACGTCACAGGAAGCTATTGAATATTTGGCAAAAGTTCGAGAAGAAATTGATTCTTTTGAATTTCGTCCAGGTACTATGGATGATGCCTTTATTGCACTTACAGGAAGAGAGGTTCGCTAATGCTAGCTTTATTGAAACGGAATTTTATCTTATATTTTCGTAATCGTTCGGGAGTATTTTTCTCATTATTGGGGGCATTGATTTCCTTCCTCCTTTATATCATTTTTTTGCAGAAGAACTTGACGGATGCTTGGTCCCAACTCCCCGATAATACGAACCTTTTAAATAACTGGCTGATGGGTGGGACGTTGGATGTGACTGGGATGACAACCAGTTTTACGGCTTTTAAACAAATGGTACAGGACCGAGAAAATCAGGTAGATCAAGATCTCTTCTTGACAGATTTAGGTAACTGGGGCCTACAGGCGTCCTATCTAATCAGTAGTATTGTTATTTCTTTTGTCATGCAGGCATTTATGTTTGCAGTTATGAGTTTTTATTTTAAAGAGAATCCAGTTATCAGTCATTTACCGGAAATCGCTTTGATTATGTTGTTAAGCAGTCTGCTTTCAAGTTTGGTAAATGTTCTCTTGATTTACCGTTTTCAATCTGTAGATAGCCTTGGGAAACTGGCAACGATAGTGGGAACTGCCTCTGGATTTTTAGTAGGAACTTATATCCCTATTGGAGTACTACCTGATTCTGCACAGCTTTTCATGAAATGTACCCCTGCAACTTATATTGCTTCTCTCTATCGACAAGTCTTGATGAAAGATCGGTTAGAGACCGCATTTTCAGGAAACAACAGTCTGTTACAGGAATTTCAAGAAAAAATGGGAATCCAAATCAACTGGCAAGAACTATTGACAAAGGAAGAAACATACTTTATAGTGGTTATTATCAGTCTCGTCGCTATTCTTCTTTGGCTTTTATTTGTTAAAGTGTTTAGCAAGAGAAAATAAAGATGTATTGGAGAGAAAATGAAGATTCGTTTTGAAATGAAGACAGAGTTTTCAGAAAAAGACCCACACATTTTAATTCAGGCAGCTCGATTAACCGACCAAGCAAGAGAGGTCATGGAGTATTTAGAACAATTTTCAACGACTAATCAGGTGGTCATTCCTATTCGAACGGATGATCATCTGGTTATGGTAAAAATTGAGGATCTTATTCTAGCAGATATCGATAAGAATTTGTTGACCATTTATACGGTAGACGGGATTTATAAAACAAAGGAAACATTGACAAATTTTCAGAATCGGATTAACCGGCGTAACTTTATACAGATATCACGTCATTCAATTATAAACATTGACCATCTAGAGTCATTATCGGATAGTTTTTCAGGAAACATGATGGCTAAGATGACTCGGGGTATCAAATCGAGTGTGAGTCGGAAATACGTTAAGTCCTTAATGGATTATTTAGGTTTATAGGAGAAAATCATGAAGCGATTGATTGCTTATTTTGTATCGGGAATGCGGACGGCCTCCTTTGTTTATTTGAGTTTGGTGTTATTGGCTCAGTTTTATTCAGGTATTACCTATCCTGCACCAACGACAAAAAATATTCTAGCTTTGTTTTTGATGAGTGGAATTATGGGAGTATTGACCTTAATCCTTGAAAGGCTAGAGTTTCTTGCTTATAGTATGCGTGTAGGAGTTCATTTGTTAGCGACAGCTACTATTTTAGTATTGACCTACCTATTTTTTGGCTGGGGTTCAGCATTGTTGAGTCCCTTGCTGTGGTTCTTTTTCTTGTTAATTTATGGACTGATATGGTTGTACCAAATCTGGCAAACTCACAAACTCACCCAACGAATTAATCAAGCCTTAGAAGAGAAAAGAAAGAAAACGGATCACTAATGTAGTGTTGAGGATGAAGTTTGGGGAGAGTGCTAGTTTCCATATAGAGAAAATTATGATATAGTATTTTCAGCGCAAAACAAGGAGAAAGCTATGCCAGTAAATGAATATGGTCAGATAATTGGTGAGTCAATGAAAGGTTATACACCAGGTGAATTGCCTTCCATTGATTTCTTAGAAGGGCGCTACGCTTGGATAGAGGCTCTTTCGGTGGAGAAGCATGCAGAGGATTTGCTAGCTGTTTATGGTCCAGATACTCCTCGGGAGATGTGGACCTACCTCTTTCAGGAACCAGTGGCAGATATGGAGGAACTGGTTACCGTCTTAAATCAGATGTTGGCTCGTAAGGACCGTTTTTACTACGTGATTATAGATAAGGCAACTGGTAAGGTCTTGGGAACATTTTCTCTCATGCGCATTGACCAGAATAACCGAGTAATAGAAGTGGGAGCTGTCACTTTTTCTACAGAACTCAGGGGAACACGTATAGGGACAGAGGCTCAATATCTCCTAGCTCGCTATGTTTTTGAGGAGATTAACTATCGTCGCTATGAGTGGAAATGCGATGCTCTAAATCTGCCATCAAGACGAGCTGCGGAACGTTTGGGCTTTATCTATGAAGGAACCTTCCGCCAGGCAGTCGTTTATAAGGGGCGCACGAGGGATACGGATTGGCTCGCTATGATTGATAAGGACTGGCCTCAAGTTAAAAATCGTTTGGAAGCATGGTTGGTTCCTGAAAACTTTGATAAAGATGGACGGCAGTACAAGAGCTTAAGAGAATTCTGAGAGGTATTGGGATGATAACTATTAGAAAGCAAGAAATCGTCAAGCTAGAGGATGTTTTGCATCTCTATCAGGCAGTTGGATGGACAAATTATACACATCAACCCCAAATGTTGGAGAAGGCCTTGTCTCACTCATTAGCGATTTATTTGGCACGTGATGGAGATGCCGTGGTTGGCTTGGTCCGTTTGGTCGGAGATGGTTTTTCATCTATTTTTGTCCAGGATTTGATCGTTTTGCCTAGCTATCAGCGCCAAGGGATTGGTAGCGACTTGATGAAAGAGGCTTTAGGTGATTATAAAGATGCCTATCAAGTCCAACTGGTGACAGACCAAACAGAGAAAAATTTGGGATTTTATCGTTCTTTGGGATTTGAAACTTTATCTATTTATGATTGTACAGGGATGATTTGGGTGGATCGAAAAAGATAAAAAAGTTAATTTTTCTTAAGTAAAATTTAAGTCTCCTCGTGTATTATATAGTTATTAGATAAAGACCTCCTAATACTCTTCGAAAATCTCACCAGCCTTCGTTAGAGTCGACTTAGCTAACTATAGCTATGCTTGAGTCTATCTGCCTAGTCTGATTTCGATTTTCATTGAGTACCCTTTATTTAATGAAATCCCAAACTTTTCTTTTTCATCATAATCTCCTAAAGAAGTCACCCAATCAGGTGGCTTTTTTGTGGTTTGAAAAAGAAAATTCCATTTGGAAAAAAATTTTAAAAAATGATCAATCAGAGAAAAAGTTAAGTTAGCTTTAAGATTCATCTTGTATCATATAATCATTAAATAAAGACCTCCTAACTTTATTTAATGAAATCCTAAACTTTTCTTTTTCATAATAATCTCCCTAAAGAAGTCACCCAATCAGGTGGCTTTTTTGTTTGTAGGCTGGATTTTTGCTATAATAGGAGCATGAGTAGAATTTTAGATAATGAAATCATGGGTGATGAGGAGTTGGTAGAACGTACCCTACGTCCCCAATATTTACGTGAATATATTGGGCAGGATAAGGTCAAGGATCAGCTACAAATCTTTATCGAAGCTGCCAAAATGCGGGATGAAGCACTGGATCATGTACTCTTATTTGGGCCTCCAGGTTTGGGGAAAACGACCATGGCCTTTGTTATTGCCAACGAACTGGGAGTCAATCTCAAGCAAACGTCTGGTCCTGTCATTGAAAAAGCGGGTGACTTGGTAGCTATTTTGAATGATTTGGAGCCTGGAGACGTTCTCTTTATTGACGAGATTCATCGCCTGCCCATGTCGGTGGAAGAGGTGCTTTACAGTGCCATGGAGGACTTCTACATTGACATTATGATTGGGGCTGGAGAAGGCAGTCGCAGTGTTCATTTGGACTTGCCACCTTTTACCTTGATTGGTGCGACGACAAGGGCGGGGATGCTTTCAAATCCTCTACGGGCACGTTTTGGGATTACAGGTCATATGGAATACTATGCCCATGCTGACTTGACAGAAATTGTCGAACGAACGGCAGATATTTTTGAGATGGAAATCACTCATGAGGCGGCTGCTGAGCTGGCCTTGCGCAGTCGAGGAACTCCTCGTATTGCCAATCGTCTCCTTAAGCGCGTGCGCGACTTTGCACAGATAATGGGGAATGGCTTAATTGATGATGTCATTACCGATAAGGCATTAACCATGCTAGATGTTGACCATGAGGGGTTAGACTATGTAGACCAAAAAATCCTTCGTACCATGATTGAGATGTACGGTGGTGGTCCGGTTGGGCTGGGAACCCTTTCGGTTAATATTGCCGAGGGGCGTGAGACGGTGGAAGATATGTATGAGCCTTACTTAATCCAAAAAGGTTTTATCATGCGGACACGATCTGGACGGGTCGCGACAGCCAAGGCTTATGAACATTTGGGGTATGAATACAGTGAAAAATGAGCAAGATATTCTAGAGGTTTTTAGAAAAAATCCAGATATGATGACCATTCTGACCATCATTCGAGACCTTGGTCTGAAAGACTCTTGGTTGGCGGCAGGTTCTGTCCGAAATTTTATCTGGAATCTCTTGTCAGACAAATCGCCTTTTGACCGTGAAACAGATGTGGATGTGATTTTCTCTGATCCAGATGTTTCTTATGAGGAAACAGTATCCCTAGAGAACAAGCTGAGAGAGGATTTTCCTCAGTACCAGTGGGAGTTGAAAAATCAGGTCTATATGCATCTGCACAGTCCTCACACTGCGCCCTATACCAGTTCCTGTGATGCGATAGCTAAGTATCCTGAACGCTGTACGGCGATAGGGCTTCGCTTACATGCCGACGCAACTTTAGAGCTCTTTGCGCCTTATGGTTTAGAGGATATTTTGAATTTTCAGGTTTCCCCAACTCCTCATTTCTTAGAGAATGAGGACCGAATGAAGCTCTATCAAGAGCGGTTGCTCAAGAAAAATTGGCAAGAAAAATGGAAAAATCTCACTTTCTCAAAAAACTTAAGAAAAATTTAAGTTAGGGGCGGTATACTAAGTCCATAAGTTAAGAGAAACTTAACTTAAACTCCTAAAACTTTTTCATAATAATCTCCCTATAAAATAAAGTCGCCCAATCAGGCGGCTTATTTTTTGTTACTTACAAGTAATGATAGTAACTTAGCAATAGAAGAAAATAGGGAAGTATGGTATAATAAAACGATAGATTTTTGAATAGGAATAAGATCATGTTTGGATTTTTTAAGAAAGATAAAGCTGCAGAAGTAGAGGTTCCAAGACAGGTTCCTAATCATATTGGCATCATCATGGATGGGAATGGCCGCTGGGCTAAGAGACGCATGCAACCACGGGTTTTCGGACACAAGGCAGGGATGGAATCCCTTCAAAAGGTGACCAAGGCAGCCAACAAACTGGGCGTTAAGGTTATTACGGTCTATGCTTTTTCAACGGAGAACTGGACACGTCCAGATCAGGAAGTTAAGTTTATCATGAACCTACCAGTCGAGTTTTATGATAACTATGTTCCTGAATTGCATGCAAATAACGTTAAAATTCAAATGATTGGGGAGACGGATCGTTTGCCTAAGCAGACTTTTGAAGCTTTGACAAAAGCAGAGGAATTGACTAAGAACAATACGGGTTTGATTCTTAATTTTGCCCTTAACTATGGTGGACGTGCTGAGATTACACAGGCTGTTAAGCTGATTTCTCAGGATGTTTTAGATGCGAAAATCAATCCGGGTGATATCACAGAGGAATTGATTGGCAACTATCTCTTCACCCAACATTTGCCGAAGGATGTGCGAGATCCAGATTTGATTATTCGTACCAGTGGAGAATTACGCTTGAGCAATTTTCTTCCATGGCAGGGGGCGTATAGTGAGCTCTATTTTACGGATACCTTGTGGCCTGATTTTGACGAGGAAGCTTTACAGGAAGCAATTCTTGCCTATAATCGTCGTCATCGCCGATTTGGAGGAGTTTAGGAGAAAATATGACCAAGGATTTACAAGAGAGAACATTGTTTGCGGTATTGGCTCTGGTTATCTTCCTTCCCGTCTTGTTTGTTGGCGGGCTCCTGTTGCAGATAGGGATTGGTTTGTTAGCGATGCTGGCTGTCAATGAACTCTTGCACATGAAGGGACTAAAGACCATGACCATTGAGGGCACCTTGACCCTCCTTGCAACCTTTGCCCTCACAATCCCCTTAGAAAATTACCTAACTTTTTTGCCTGTTGATGGGAACGTAGTTGCCTACAGTGTTTTGATTACAATTATGTTAGGGACGACCGTTTTCAGTAAAAGCTATACGATTGAAGATGCTGCCTTTCCGATTGCTGTGAGTTTTTATGTTGGTTTTGGCTTCAATGCCTTACTAGATGCTCGTATAGCTGGATTTGATAAGGTTCTTCTGGCCCTCTTTATCGTTTGGGCGACAGATAGTGCAGCTTATCTGACAGGGGTGAATTTTGGTAAGCATAAGTTAGCACCGAGAGTTTCTCCTAATAAGAGTATTGAGGGCTTTATCGGTGGTATTCTAGGTGCGGTACTGATAACAGTACTCTTCATGCTAGTGGACAGCACAGTTGCTCTCCCTTATGGGATTTATAGAATGAGCCTCTTTGCCGTCTTCTTCAGTGTGGCAGGTCAGTTTGGTGACTTGATTGAGAGTGCTATGAAACGTCATTTCGGTATCAAGGATTCTGGAAAATTTATCCCTGGACATGGTGGTGTGTTGGATCGCTTTGACAGCATGCTGATTGTATTTCCAATGATGCACTTATTTGGCCTGTTTTAAAGAAAGGAAGATTGAATGATTGGATTGCTAACCTTTATCCTCGTTTTTGGGATTATAGTGGTGGTGCATGAGTTTGGACATTTTTACTTTGCCAAGAAATCAGGTATTCTAGTTCGTGAATTTGCCATTGGTATGGGGCCCAAGATTTTTTCCCATATCGGTAAGGATGGCACTGCTTATACCATTCGGATCCTTCCTCTAGGAGGCTATGTTCGTATGGCAGGCTGGGGTGATGATGCAACAGAAATCAAGACAGGAACTCCAGTCAGTCTAACACTTGCTGATGATGGTAAGGTCAAACGGATCAACCTCTCAGGAAAGAAACTGGATCAAACGGCTCTTCCTATGCAGGTAACCCAGTTTGACTTTGAAGACAAGCTCTTTATCAAGGGTTTGGTCCTGGAAGAAGAAAAGACTTTTGCAGTGGATCATGATGCAACGGTTGTTGAAGAAGACGGAACCGAAGTGCGCATCGCTCCTCTGGATGTACAGTATCAAAATGCTTCTATCTGGGGCAAGCTCATCACCAACTTTGCAGGTCCCATGAATAACTTTATCCTAGGTGTTGTTGTTTTTTGGATCCTGATCTTTTTACAAGGCGGTGTTAGAGATACTCAAACCAATCTCTTTCATGTCATGCCTGAGGGAGCTTTGGCTAAGGTAGGCGTAGCTGAGACCGCCCAAATTACCAAGGTCGGCTCGCATGAGGTTAAAAATTGGCAAGACTTAACCCAGGCTGTGGAAGAAGATACCAAGGACAAGACAGCTCCGACATTGGATGTGACCATTTCTGAAAATGGTAGTGAAAAACAAGTCACGGTGACTCCAGAAGAGAATCAAGGACGTTACATTCTCGGGGTTCAACCGGGAGTTAAGTCAGACTTTCTATCCATGTTTGTTGGTGGCTTTACAACCGCTGCTGACTCAGGGCTTCGCATCCTTTCGGCTCTGAAAAACTTGATTTTCCATCCAGATTTGAACAAACTCGGTGGTCCCGTTGCCATCTTTAAAGCAAGTAGCGATGCTGCTAAAAATGGAATTGAGAATGTCCTTTACTTCCTAGCTATGATTTCCATCAATATCGGGATTTTTAACTTGATCCCTATCCCAGCTTTGGATGGTGGAAAGATTGTGCTCAATATTTTAGAGGCTATCCGCCGTAAACCCCTTAAACAAGAAATTGAAACCTATGTCACCATGGCTGGTGTAGTTATCATGGTTGTCTTGATGCTAGCTGTGACCTGGAATGACATTATGCGACTCTTCTTTTAGATAATCGAGGAATATTATGAAACAAAGTAAAATGCTAATCCCTACGCTTCGCGAAATGCCAAGTGATGCTCAAGTTATCAGCCACGCCCTTATGTTGCGTGCTGGTTATGTTCGTCAAGTTTCTGCTGGTGTTTATTCTTACCTACCACTCGCTAACCGTGTGATTGAAAAGGCTAAAAACATCATGCGTCAAGAATTTGATAAGATTGGTGCGGTGGAAATGCTAGCGCCCGCCCTTCTCAGTGCCGATCTTTGGCGCGAATCAGGTCGTTATGAAACCTATGGTGAAGACCTTTATAAACTGAAAAACCGTGAAAAGTCAGACTTTATCCTAGGTCCGACACACGAAGAGACCTTCACAGCCATTGTTCGTGACTCTGTCAAATCTTACAAGCAATTGCCACTCAACCTTTACCAAATCCAACCGAAATACCGTGATGAAAAACGTCCACGTAACGGACTTCTCCGTACGCGTGAATTTATCATGAAAGACGGCTATAGTTTCCATGCTAATTACGATAGTTTGGATGTGACTTATGACGAGTACAAGGCGGCCTACGAACGAATTTTCACTCGTAGTGGTTTGGATTTCAAGGCTATCATCGGTGACGGTGGTGCCATGGGTGGTAAGGATAGCCAAGAATTTATGGCCATCACTCCTACTCGTACAGACCTTGACCGCTGGGTTGTCTTGGACAAGTCAGTTGCCTCATTTGATGAAATTCCTGCAGAAGTGCAAGAGGAAATCAAGGCAGAATTGCTCAAATGGATGGTTTCTGGTGAAGACACCATTGCCTACTCAAGTGAGTCTAGCTATGCAGCTAACTTAGAAATGGCAACAAACGAGTACAAACCAAGCAACCGTGTCGTTGCGGAAGAAGAAGTGACTCGAGTGGAAACTCCAGGTGTTAAATCCATCGATGAAGTTGCAGCCTTCCTTAACGTTCCAGAAGAACAAACGATTAAAACCCTCTTCTACATGGCAGATGGTAAGCTTGTTGCAGCCCTTCTAGTTGGAAATGACCAACTCAATGAAGTCAAGTTGAAGAACCATTTGGGAGCAGATTTCTTTGATGTGGCTAGCGAGGAAGAAGTCGCAAGTGCCGTCCCAGCAGGCTTTGGTTCGCTTGGACCAGTTGGTTTACCAGAAAATGTGAAAATCATTGCAGATCGTAAGGTGCAAGATGTTCGCAATGCTGTTGTGGGTGCTAACGAGGATGGCTACCACTTGACGGGTGTGAACCCAGGTCGTGATTTTACTGCAGAATACGTGGATATCCGCGAAGTTCGTGAGGGTGAAATTTCACCAGACGGACAAGGTGTCCTAAACTTTGCGCGTGGTATCGAGATTGGTCATATTTTCAAACTCGGAACTCGTTACTCAGCAAGCATGAGTGCAGATGTTTTGGATGAAAATGGTCGTGCTGTGCCAATCATCATGGGTTGTTACGGTATCGGTGTTAGTCGTCTCCTCTCAGCAGTTATGGAACAACACGCTCGCCTCTTTGTTAACAAAACGCCAAAAGGTGAATACCGTTATGCTTGGGGAATTAACTTCCCTAAAGAATTGGCACCATTTGATGTGCATTTGATCACTGTCAATGTCAAAGATGAAGAAGCGCAAGTCTTGACAGAGAAACTTGAAGCAAGCTTGATGGAAGCTGGTTACGAAGTCTTGACAGATGACCGTAACGAACGTGTCGGTGTTAAATTTAGCGATAGCGACTTGATTGGTCTTCCAATCCGTATCACTGTAGGTAAAAAAGCAGCTGATGGTATCGTAGAAGTTAAGATCAAGGCGACTGGTGATACGATCGAGGTTCACGCAGACAACTTGCTTGAAACCCTTGAAATCCTCAGCAAGAAGTAAAAACTATAATCAGAAGAAAAACAAGGTAAAAATGTAACTAGTTTTTACCTTGTTTTTTCTATATAATGAGAATGAATAAATACATCATCAAGTTAAGAGGTATAACAATGCTAAAATTTCCAAAGGATTTTGTCTGGGGTTCCTCGACTTCTGGACCACAGACTGAAGGTCGTGTGCCTGGTGACGGCAAGGGAGACAATCTCTGGGATTATTGGTTTCAGGTAGAGTCCAATCGCTACTATAATGGGATTGGACCTGACAAAACATCGACTTTTTACGAAAACTGGGAAAAAGATATTGAGCTTCTGGTAGAGACTGGTCACACAGCCTTCCGAACTTCTATCCAGTGGTCTCGCATTTTCCCACAAGGCCGTGGAGAGGTCAATCCACAAGGGGTGGCTTTTTATCGTCAGGTCTTTGAAGCCATTAAGGCCAAGGGAATTCGTCTTTTAGTCAATCTCTACCACTTTGACCTGCCATTTGCCCTGCAAGAAGATGGGGATGGATGGGAAAATAAGGCAACCGTCAGGGCCTATGAAGACTATGCTCGTTTTTGTTTTGAGACTTACGGTGACTTGGTGGATCAATGGATTACCTTCAATGAACCCATCGTCCCCGTAGAATTTGGCTATTTCTATGATGCCCATTATCCTCACAAGGTAGATGCTAAGGCGGCGGTTAAGGTTGCTTATCATACGCAATTGGCTAGCAGTCTTGCGGTTAAGGCCTGTCATGAGATTTTGCCTGATTCTAAGATTGGGATTGTCCTCAACTTGACACCAGCTTACCCACGTAGCCAGCATCCCGCGGATGTCAAGGCTGCTCGCATTGCGGATCTCTTCCAAGCTCAATCTTTCCTAGACCCGTCTGTCTTGGGAGCTTATCCAGAAGAGTTAGTAGAGATTTTAGCGGAGCAAGATTTGCTGCCGGATTCTACAGCTGAAGAGTTGGAGCTCATTCGTGAGCATACGGTTGACTTCCTTGGAGTCAACTACTATCAACCTTTGCGTGTTATGGCGCCTCGATTTGCTAAACATCCAGATAGTCCCCTCTTACCAGAACATTTCTATGAGCCTTACGTCATGCCAGGTCGTAAGATTAACCCGCATCGCGGTTGGGAAATTTATGAGCAAGGGATTTACCATATCGCTCAAAATATCAAAGAAAATTATGGCAATATTGAGTGGATGCTGACGGAAAATGGAATGGGTGTTGAAGGCGAAGACAAGTTCCGTGAAAACGGGATGATTCAAGATGATTATCGTATCGACTTTGTCAAAGGGCATCTGCGTGAACTTCATCGTGCTATCGAAGACGGTGCTAACTGTAAAGGTTACTTAATCTGGACCTTTATCGATTGCTGGTCATGGCTCAACAGTTATAAAAACCGCTACGGTCTGATTGAACTTGACTTGGAAACACAGGAACGTCGCCTGAAGAAATCAGGCCATTGGTTCAAAGAACTCAGAGACCATAATGGATTTTAAGAATAAAAAGAGTGAGATGGTGTTCATCTCACTTTTTATTACAATATTATCACCAAGGTTCCGATCGTAATCAGGATACAGCCAATAATTGTTTTAAACGTCAGGATATCCTGTAGAAAGAAAAAGGCTAGAACAAGGGTAATGACGAGACTGAATTTATCGACAGCAGATACCTCAGTCGCATTACCCATCTGTAGGGCCTTGTAGTAGCAGAGCCAAGAGGCACCAGTGGCTAAACCAGATAAGATGAGAAAGAGCCAACTTTTTCTACTGATGTTAATAATTTCGGTCTGGCTATTGGTCAAGAAAACCATGGCCCAGGCCATAAGAATGACGACAACTGTGCGAATAGCAGTTGCTAGATTGGATGGAACTCCCTCAATCCCAATCTTGGCTAAAATTGATGTTAAGGCTGCAAAGACAGCTGATAAAAGTGCAAAGAAAAACCACATGGCAAACACCTCCTCTTTTTATTATAAGTAATTGATGCTGACTTGTCAGGTATCAAGTGAAATTCTGATAAAATCCTAGTCAGAAAGACTATACCAATTTTTATCCTTGACAAGTGATAAAAACAAGTATATACTGTTTTTGCTGATTCTGTAAAAGGGAAATCAGACTATACCAATTTAAGGAGAAAGCACAGCTGGTCTGTGTCGTATATACTATGTGTGGAATTGTTGGTGTTGTTGGAAACACAAATGCAACTGATATTTTGATTCAGGGGCTTGAAAAGCTCGAATACCGTGGTTATGATTCTGCGGGGATTTTTGTCCTAGGTGGTGCTGAAAATCATCTAGTCAAGGCTGTTGGTCGTATCGCAGAATTGTCTGCCAAAACTACTGGCGTTGAGGGAACAACTGGTATCGGTCATACGCGTTGGGCGACTCATGGGAAACCAACGGAAGACAATGCTCATCCACACCGCTCTGAGACTGGACGTTTTGTCTTGGTCCACAATGGGGTCATTGAAAACTACCTTGAAATCAAGGAAGAATACCTTACCGGTCACCACTTCAAGGGGCAAACAGATACGGAAATCGCAGTGCACTTGATTGGGAAATTTGCGGAAGAAGATGGCTTGTCAGTTCTTGAAGCCTTCAAAAAAGCTCTTCACATCATCCGTGGTTCTTATGCCTTTGCCTTGATTGACTCTGAAAATCCAGATATTATCTATGTAGCGAAGAATAAATCACCACTTTTGATTGGTCTTGGGGAAGATTATAACATGGTCTGCTCAGATGCTATGGCTATGATTCGTGAGACCAACCAATACATGGAAATCCATGATCAAGAGTTGGTAATCGTCAAGGCTGATAGCGTCGAAGTTCAAGACTATGACGGCAATCGCCGTGAACGTGCTAGCTATACTGCGGAGCTTGACTTGTCTGATATCGGTAAGGGGACTTATCCTTACTACATGCTCAAGGAAATCGACGAGCAACCAACGGTGATGCGTAAACTCATCCAAGCCTACACAGATGAGGTTGGTCAAGTTGTCGTAGACCCAGCTATCATCCAGGCTGTTCAAGATGCAGATCGCATCTACATTCTTGCAGCTGGAACTTCTTACCATGCAGGATTTGCTTCTAAGAAGATGCTGGAAGAATTGACAGATACACCAGTTGAACTTGGAATCTCATCTGAGTGGGGCTATGGTATGCCACTTCTCAGCAAAAAACCACTCTTTATCTTTATCAGCCAGTCTGGTGAAACAGCTGACAGCCGTCAAGTTTTGGTTAAGGCTAATGAAATGGGGATTCCGAGTTTGACAGTGACAAACGTACCAGGCTCAACTCTTTCTCGTGAAGCTAACCATACTATGCTTCTTCACGCGGGTCCTGAAATTGCCGTGGCATCAACCAAGGCCTACACAGCGCAAATCGCAGCCCTTGCCTTCCTTGCAAAAGCAGTCGGAGAAGCAAACGGGAATGCCAAAGCGCAAGCCTTTGACCTGGTTCATGAGTTGTCAATCGTAGCTCAGTCTATCGAATCAACCCTTTCAGAGAAAGAAACCATTGATGCTAAAGTTCGTGAGCTTCTTGAAACCACTCGCAATGCCTTTTACATTGGACGTGGTCAAGACTACTATGTAGCCATGGAAGCGAGCCTCAAACTCAAAGAGATTTCTTACATCCAGTGTGAAGGCTTTGCGGCAGGAGAACTCAAGCATGGAACCATTGCCTTGATTGAAGAAGGAACGCCTGTCTTGGCCCTCTTGTCAGATCTAGTCCTTGCCAACCACACTCGTGGAAATATCCAAGAGGTCGCAGCCCGTGGTGCTAAGGTTCTCACTATCGCAGAGGAAAATGTTGCTAAAGAGACCGATGATATCGTCCTTACGACCGTACACCCTTACCTCTCACCAATCTCAATGGTCGTACCAACGCAATTGGTCGCTTACTTTGCAACACTCCACCGTGGCCTTGATGTGGACAAACCACGTAACCTTGCTAAGTCAGTAACAGTAGAATAAACAAAGAAAGTCTAGTTCATCTAGGCTTTTTTGCTCTGTCTTGGTATCCTTGAGTAAGGAGGCACTGTATTAATGACTAAGTTATTTATCCTGAAAAGAAATCAAGTATTATTGCTATGCTAGTCTGGATCAGTCCCGAACTCAGAGGGAATCAAAAGAACAGAGAGAACGATTTTTGATAGTGCAGATAGAACTTCCATTCAGATGAAAGACTATGACAGCTACACACCGATTAATGGGGACTACAGTTTTGGTACAAGGGATAGAGCATACTTTCTAGGGAATATATACCAGCTTATACCAACTACAAGATAAAATATCAAAAAGGCGATTATCCAAGCGGAAATCGTCTTTTTGATATTTAGAATAAGTCCAGCCTAATATTTCCACCAAAATGTGGTTTTTCAAGAGCTATATGTGCTAATTGATTGAGTGTTTGTTTACTATTTTCTTGATTATAGAATTTAAGTCCTTTGATGATAACTCCATCAACTTCATCCTCGAAAATCAAATCTTCTTGATGGTCGTTGATGTATGAAAGAAGTTCCTCCTTCCATCTATCTTTTTCTGTCAATTGTTCACCTTTGGGTTCAATGAAGATTTGAAGATAGTAATCCTTATTTTGAAGAAGTAGGATAAAGTCTGGTTGAAATCCTGAAAAATTGATTTCCCGTGGATTCTCTTCAAATTGATGCAATTTCAATCGTTCAACTTTATCTGTCCCCTTTAGCATGTTTTCATCCATTCGAATGAGGAAAACATCTCCATATTGTTCTCTTAGTTCATCAATATGATTGGCAATAGCATTAACTAGATTTTCTTCATTCCTATTAATTATAGCTGATTGGTAAGCAAAAAAGTCAAATTTTTCAAAACTAATATTAGCTACTTTTTGTTCGATGAAGGAGCCACTCTGCTTAGCTGTATCATAATTAGGTATTCGTTTGCGATAATCAACGAGATATTCTGTAATTGGATATCCGATAAAGCGGTTCGTACCTCTTGCTTTGCGATAACCTGCCTTTATTTGGGCGGCTAGTAGGTTAAAAAAGTTATCAACAATTTTCAGCTTTTCCATAGCGGAAAAATCTTCTACAATGGTTTCTTTTTCTGTTGTGACAGAGAGTGTAAGATTTTGCAAATCTAGCCAATTTTCACCCCAAAAGTCTTCCATAGACTTGAGATTTGGAAGATATCTTTTCAGATTTTCAAATCGGAAAAAGTTAGAACGGCTAATTGATTTTTTAAAATAACGAATATCAATTCCTCTTAATTGGGACGTTTTTAACTCTATTGCTCCAGCTGAAAGGTAAGTTGTCTCATAGGTGGATTTAAAATAGGTCACATTGGCTAGCTTAGAAATTTCAATACCATATGCACGTAAATTCACATAGTGACTGTCAGGAATTTCCTCAGTCTCATTATAGTAAAGTTTACCTGCTTTAAAGATTTGGGTTTTCTTGAAAGAGGGTTTCAGTTTGATTTCAATTGGAGGATTTTTTTCATCAGTCCCAGTCGCAAGATTCATCTTGTCAAGTGATGCCATCAAATTCTTAATGTATTGTGGCTCATTAAGGGTATGGTAGTGTAGTGTTTCCAACAAAAGACTTGCTGTTTCATCTGATTCATCAAATCGTCTTTGGTAAGAAATCTTTTGATTTAAGGAGAAAGGATTGTATCGTGCCCCACGTCCGATCAACTGAGCCTCGGAATTGGTTGATTTAGCATCTCTTTTATCATTCATTTTTCCCAAGTTGCTAATACGAACGATATCGTAAAGATTGAGGACATCCCAACCTTCTGTTAATTTTGCTACGGCAAAGATTACACGGTACAGATTATTGGGCGATTCAAGCGAATTGAGGGCTTGATACTGTCCTGTTTCTAGCAACCCTTTTGAGCCACTATCTGAATCATTTGCATTTAGAATTCTAGCTGGTGAAAAACCACGCTTAATTTCTCGAACAACAGTTGAAAGATCATCCTTTTCGAGATAATACTGATAAGCTAGCTGTAGGGTATGGCTTTGCTCTTCTGATACACTTTTCAATTGTGAAATAAGGAACGACCTTAAACTTTCCACAGTCAGACTATCAATCATCTCATTGAATAGATTATTTGCTTCATAGGAAGCATCAATTTTATGTGATTTGAAAAGAATGACTGGTTTTATCTCAATCCCAAATTTTTCTAGAGCAAATTTGCGACGATATTCACTCAGGAGAACGGTACTAAGCATGTTATCTTCGTTGGAATTCCCCGTCTGAATGCGTCTTACATTTTTTGAATATCGTTCTTTGATGTATGAATCCAAGGTATAACGGTAAATAATCTTATCTCGATATTTTTGATAAATGGTCTCATCGTCAAAATCAAGTGTTGCGGTAAATTCTAGCAAGAGATTATCAGCATGTGCGTGAAGAAGAGAAAGTAGGCTTTTTTCCCATGAGATTTTTTCCAATTCTGCTTTATTTTTCTTTTTCGTAGAAGCAGAATAGTGATGGGCTTCATCCGCCAGAATAATCATTTTTGTCTTCTGGTAATCTTTTAATGACATGATATTTTCTGCCTGTGTGAAGAGGTCATTTGTCAATGTTTGAATTGAAACAAACTTAATATTAATTACATTTTTATTAGGAAAATCTGGAAATCTTCCTGAAATCTGGTTGATAAAGATATATTCCCCATCAATTTCTAAGTTGGAATTGAAAAGAAACTTCGTAGATTGAGCACCCGTTAGATTATCAATGGTCTTACTCAGAACACCATTTGTATTCACTGTAAACAGAAAATTTTGATACCCTTTTTCTTTATAAAGATAGAGGATTAAACCAGCCATCAAATCAGTCTTTCCCGAACCAGTTGCCATATTGAACATCAGCTGTCTTGGCTTTCGAAACTTGAAAGTATCTGATGCTTGAGTGTAATGAAAATAGCGAATAGCTTCACTTTGATAAGAACGTGGTTCATGCTTGAGATTTTCTACAATATACTGTGGTAATTCCCAACCATGCTGTTCGTTCAAAATATCCATATCCAGCTGTTTCAATTCATCGAAGAGTTCAAAGATCAGTTCTTTTTTCTTTGCTTTTCTAACCATCATTTCTCTCCATAAAAACTCTTATTGAAATCATAATCTGATTGGGATAATTGCAATTTAATGGTTTCATCATCAATTTCAGAGTAGTTGTGATAGAGCTGGTTTTTGTCAATAATCTTCACAAGAATTTTTTTCTGCATTTCAAAATCTTCATCCCAGATAGATTGGTCAACTTCTTGTAAATCCACTCTGAAATCAAAATCAAGTGTGGCTTTCATGTCGTCAAAGATAGCCTTCAATTCATCAGAATGTTTAGAGTTAAGAACAGCATCAATAAAGGTTGCATTTTTGTCCATTAATTCAGCATAAATGAATGAACCACCGCCAGACCAAGCAACATCTTGAGAAATGCCACCTTGTTCTCCATCAATAACTTTCTTTAATCTCTCTACCGCTACGGTTTCAATATAATCCATTTGTTCAATACCGATGTACTGACGATTCATCTTGTGAGCAACTGCTGCAGTAGTTCCCGAACCCATAAAGAAGTCAAGGACAATATCGTTTTCCTCGGTGTTTGATTTAATTATATTTTCTATTAACTTCTCTGGTTTTGGAGTTGAAAAAGTTTTATCACCAAATAGTATTTTTAATTCATCTGTTGCATCTTGATTCTGCCCCCAGTCAAGTAATAAATCAGTAATTGCTTTAGGTTTACCTTTTTCTTCTTCCGTTGAAAACCTTCTAAAAGAATTCAAAGCAGTAATATATAGTAATCCTTCTTGAATATAGTTATTAATATTTTCCTGAGACGTTCTCCAGTGAGCAATAACATTAACAGAATTTTGTGTGAAACCATCCTTTATAACAACATCATCCAAAAAGGTAGTTTCCATTGTTTTATTTTTGTAAGTTCCTGCTTTAATAATAGTATTTTTATCTGCACCTTGATAAGCAACTCCAGATGAAATCAGTCTCTGGCTTTTCTTATTGCTTGCATTATCAACACGTTTTGTTGTATCAGTAGCACCTTCTATTGATAATTTTGAGATATTTTTTTCGTTTTTAGCAAATACAATAATTGTTTCCATTATTCCAGCAACTCTACTAAGAAACGATGGTTGTTTTTTCTTCTTCCAATGTAATGTTGCAATATAGTTTTTACTTCCAAATATTTCATCCATCAGAATATGTAAATATGGCTGCATTCCTGTCCCTACAATATTAGTGGAATTTGCTCGGCTTACATCAATATGCAAAAAAATTAATCCTTCATCGGATAATAATTCTTTTGATATTTCTAAACGATTCTTCATGAAAGTTAACCAAGTTGAACGCGTAAAACTATCATTATAATCGAATGTATCCTCATTCCCTGTATTATAAGGTGGATCAAGATAAATCATCTTAATTTTTCCACTAAATCGTTTTTTCAAGCTGTGGAGTGCTAATAGATTATTTCCTTTGATAATCAGATTATCCGTATGCTTGATTTCTGATACAGGAGAAGAGCCGTTTTTATCATATTTCTTAGCATTTTTAAAAATCTTTTCATCAAGGAGGACATCAATCTCCTCTCGAGCAACTATCTCATTTAAAAAGGATTCTTCAGCATCTTCCCTTGATACATCATCTTTAGTCATACCAGCTTTTAAGACACTATCTTTGTAGGGGAAATTTAGGACAACATCTGTTACTTCATCTAAATAGCGATTATTTACCGCTAATCCAATTTTGTTGGTGTAACGCGTGTAAGAGTTTGACCAATATTCATCAACCTCAAGCATTTGAATGATATCATTGATTTTCAAAATTGTCGCACCAGCAATATCCTCGGTAAATGCTTCATTTAGAATTGCATTTGTCAAAATCTTTTCAACCAACTCAGGTTTATAATTATCTAAATCTACTATAATAGCATCTTTTTTTAATAGTCCCTCAGCTACATACTGTTCATCAAAGCTTTCTACCACCTCTCGTAGGGCTTGTTGAATCGCTGTTTCGAATGCCTGATTCATACAAGTCCCTCACTTTCATACACAACAGAAAAGACCTTCTCACAAAAATGTGAAAAAGTCTGTTTTAGGGCTTGACAAAAAATACGCTTGATTACATAATCAGCGTGAGCTGTGAGCTGTGAGCTGTGAGCTGTGAGCTGTGAGCTGTGAGCTGTGAGCTGTGAGCTGTGAGCTGTGAGCTGTGAGCTGTGATTGCTTTCATACCAATCATTCCTTTACTTTTTGATAGTTCTATTATATCAAAATTTCTAAATTTTGCATATTTGCTTTCCCTGACGGACAGTCATGTATAAACCACTTAGAAAATATGATTTATGGCTACACCTATACTAAATGAGGTACATTTTGAATTGGAAAGGTCCGTCTCTCAAAGAGTTGATGGTCAATTGATTGACGTTCCGACTAGCCTGTCCGAAGTATTCTATGACAAATATATGAAATTTTGTGATAAAAAGTGATATTGTTATAAATCATCGCTTTTTTTCGGTTAAACTAACAAAAGTCTGTATTTATGATGTGTTAAGAAAAAGTATCAAAAAATAGATAGGAAAGTAATTGCTAGGTATATGGCGGAACTAGAGGGTATGAACTGGTTAGGAGCGAACATTCTGAGGAATTTAGTCCTTATTAAAAGACGATTTCCGCTTGGAAGTCGTCTTTTTTTGATACTCTCGCAAATACTATATCTTGTGGTTGGTGTAAACCGGTATATAGCTCCCTTATTTTACTTATCAAATCCTTGTAGATTTTTTTGGCGCTCTTCGGTTTGACCCTTGGCATCCAATTTATTCCCATTGTAAACAGTGCTTTCCCATGATCCGTACATTGGGTTAGGGAAAATGATGAATTTCTCACCAAACTCTTTTTGTAATTCCTCTAATTTTTGGTCGCGCTCAGTTTCAGAGGTCTTTGAAAACTCTGTAAAGTCTACAAGATTGTCTCCTAGTAGCATGACTAAGTTGGTTTTTTCTTGGACTGCTTGTCTACGACCTTCTTTAGATTTGACGCCTTTTTCTAAGAACATGAGATGATCGCGGCTTTGTACAGGAATTCCTTCGTTTTCTAGGTTTTTGATTGTATCATCTACCTGATCTATCGTGCGGTCAGATACATAGTAAATTTGGATACCGTTTTGGTCTGCAAATTGGAGGAAGTCTTTAGCACCTGGTACAGCCTTGGCTGCAGCCTTTTTTACCCAGACATCCCAGTTTTCTGGGGTAAATGCTGTTCCGTCTTTGACATTTTGCGCTTGATAAGGACTGTTGTCTAGTACGGTTTCGTCCAAGTCCAAAACGATAGAGTAGGGTTTATCTGTCTGTGTTTTTAGTAGTTCTTTCAAACGATCAGTAGCGACATTGTAACCTTGTAGATAGAGCGCCTTGGTTTCAGCTGCTTTTTGATACCAAAGAGTTGACATAGTGTTCTCTCTTGAACGCAACTGATCATAGGTCATTGTAACCTGATTATCAGATGTACTACTTTGTGTTGTCTGTGAATTTGCCGAATTTGTGCCACAGCCAGTCAGTAAAATGACGGAAGCAAGTGTAGAAGCAATTGTAATAGTAACTTTGGATGTTTTCATAATCTTATCCTCCTAATAATAGTCTATTAACATTGTAGCGTTTTCATGGGATTTGTGCAAGGAAATATCGGGAGAAAATAAATTTTTCAGTAGTAATTTGTTATTAGGATAAAATTATGTACTTAATTTAGGAATGAAGATGTATATAAAAAAATCCAATTGACTTGATAAAAAATCTATATAACAACTATTTTAAAAAAGCAATAAACAGAAAAGAATCTCTGAAAGGCTAGTGAAATCAAGCTTTCCAGAGATTTTTTTCTTTATAGATATAAAAATTTCCAATCATGTTGATAGTCAATATATATTGGGAAAAGGAGAAAAGGAGTGGTAAGATGGTTTCAATCCAAATGTAAGGAGAGAGGTATGGCAAGTAAAAGAGATCTGGTCTTTAGAGCGATTCGAGGCGATGAAGTGGAAAGAGTTCCTGTGGGATTTTGGTTTCATTTTGTAACACTCGAAGAAAAGGGGCAGGGATTAAATAATCCACGTATCTTTCAAAAAAGTGTTGATGGGCATCGCAACTATGTGGAAAGGATTCGTCCTGATTTTGTCAAAATTATGAGCGACGGTTTTTTCCTTTATCCAAGTAATGTCTATAGTCCTAAGGTTTCAAGCATTCAGGAGCTGACTTCTATTGAGTCGATTGGTGAGGAACACCCATGGATTCAGCAACAGGTGGAAGTGGTCCAAGCGATTCGAGAGACTTTTACCGAAGAGATTGCTTCTTTCTACAATATCTTTTCACCGATCTCCTACCTCAAGCGCTGGTTCCGTACAGAAACTTCTCGGGGAGATAGGGAAGTGGCTGATCTATTGCTTGAAAATCCTGAGCAATTCAGAGCGATTCTAGATGTGATTGCAGGAGATATTGCTATCCTAACCCAGAAAATCATCCAGCAAGGTGGAGTTGATGGGATTTATCTCAGCACCCAGGAAATTCAAGATGAGCGCATCACACCAGCACTCTACCAAACCTATATCGAACCGAGCAATATAGCGATTTTGGAGGCTGCCAATCAGGTTGGTGGGACCAATATCCTCCATATCTGTGGTTTTGAAGGTGCGAGCAATGATGTGACGATATTTAAGGATTATCCAGCTCAAGTGGTCAATTGGGCGACTCATCATGAGGATGTTAGTTTGACACAGGGTCAAGAGTTGTTTCCAGGCAAGGCCGTTTTAGGTGGATTTGAAAATGGCAAGAAAAGCCTGCTTTATCAAGGTTCCAAGGCGGAATTGCAAAATGAAACAAGGCGGTTGCTGGCTGAAGCGGGTAATAAAGGTGTTCTTCTGGGAGCTGACTGTACTGTTCCAGATGACTTTGACTTAGAGAGGTTGGACTGGATTCGGCAGGCAGCTGTTCTCTAAAAGGAGGAGCTATGAAAAGTAAAAGATGGGGAATCTTCATTGCAGTTGTCGGCTTGCTGGTCTTGGTCGCCATAAGTGTCGTAAAAAATCAGCACTGCAAAAATGGAGAGAGATGTCGTGGAGTTCAGGATTTTTCCAAGTCCAGTCTCCCCTTTCTACGCTCAAATGATATCGCAAGCAGTTTATTAGTTGAAAAAGTAAGAAATGGAGAATAAGAATGTCAGAAAAAAGAGAATGGGTTTTAAAAGCATTTAGAGGTGAGAAAGTTGATCGTGTGCCAGTAGGCTTTTGGCACCATTTCACATCAGAAGACGAATGGCTAGACGGGTTCTCAAATCCAGCCATTATCGAGAAGAATATCGAGGGCCATAAGCGTTTTATCCAAGAAGTTCAGCCAGACTTTATCAAACTCATGAGTGATGGCTACTTTGCTTATCCAAATCCAGCGATTGCCAAAGGCAAATCACTTCAAGAATTAGCGACCATTCAACCACTCGGACCAGATCACACTTGGATAAAAGAGCAGGTGAACTTGGTCCAGAAAATCAAGCAAGAGTTTACAGAAGATATTGTTGCGATTTACAATATTTTTGCTCCTGTGACCTATCTCAAGTGGCTGCTAGGGGAAGTGTCTGGCGGAGATGACCTTATTGCGGACTTTCTGGTGGAAGATCCTGAAGCTCTGAAGAAGGTGTTGGATGTGATTGCAGAAGATATTGCTAGTCTCAGCCGAGCTGTCATCAAAGAGGCTGGTGCTGACGGAATCTACCTCAGCGTGCAAAGTATCCAAGATCAACGAGTGTCGGTAGCAGATTATCAAGCCGTCATTGCACCTAGCGAGATAACTATTCTAGAAGCGGCTAGTGCTGTTGGTGGTGTCACGGTTCTTCATATCTGTGGCTACGAGGGAGCGCGAAATGATATTCATCTTTTTGCAGACTATCCAGCCCAAGTCTTTAACTGGGCTGTAGGACCAGAGGGAATCACTCTCAAGGAAGGTCGTGAGATTTTCAAGGGACGTACGGTTCTTGGAGGATTCGAAAATGGCAAGACAGGCTTGCTGTATACTGGTAGCAAGGATGCCATTCAGGCTGAGGCAAAGAAACTAGTTGCAGAAGCTGGGGAACAGGGCTTGGTACTTGGGGCAGATTGTACCATTCCAAGTGATATCGCAGTTGAACGTATCCAGTGGGTGAGAGAAGCGCTTGAAAACTAAAGGAGAAAAAGATGAGTAAAAAAGCATGGATTATCGGTGGTGTAGCAGTTGTTGCAGTAATTGGGGCAACGATTATCGGGAGAAGTTTAGCTGGCGCTCCAGCCAAGGAGGGAGAAACGGCTTCGTCTGCTGAAGTCATAACCTTGAAGGTTGCCCATACACAAAATTATGTACCTTATGACTTTGTCAATGAAAAAGGGGAATCGGATGGTTATGAAGTAGCTGTTTTGAAGGCTGTTGATGAGAAGTTGGTAAACTATCAATTTGAATATACGGGTACCAGTGATGACGACCTCTTGATTGGTCTGGAATCAGGCAAGTATGACATCGGAACTAAGGGAGCTTGGTACACAGATGAACGAGCTAAAAAGTTTGTCATTCCATCTGAACCAGTCGGAGCGAGCATCATCGGATTTACTGTCAGAAAAGAAGATGAACAGAAATACAAAACCATTGATGACTTTGCTAAGAATAAAGGGAAATTGGTTCCCATCTCTCCACAGAATGCTCAATGGAATGTCATCACCAGCTACAATGAAAAACATCAGGATGCACCAATTGAACTGACAGCAGCTGAATCCTTTAAGGTGGCAGATGCCTATGCCTGGGTCTTGGAAGGACGTTATGACGCTTTCTTTGATATCAAACTGTCCTTTGAAAAAGCAGTTACCGCAGAAGATGGCCCTTATCACCAATATGCGGATAAACTCAGCTGGTTCCCATACAAGGGCATTCCAACTTATCCCTTGATTCACCGTGATGAAAAGGGTGAGAAATTTGCTAAAGAATACGAAAAAGCAATCAAAGAGTTGAAAGAAGATGGCACGCTTGCTAAGCTATCTCAGCAATACTTTAAAGAAGATGTCTTTAGTTACGTAGACAAAGACTAGACCAGAAATTCCAAGACTAGAAAGGGTTTTGCATGGTTTCTTATGATTTTTCCAAGGTCTTTCAGTTTTTGCCGACCTTATGGCAGGCGCTTCCTATGACCTTGACCATTCTCTTTTTTACTACTCTTCTTGGTTCCCTTTTTGGAGGTCTCTTGGCCTGGGCGCAAGTAGGAGAAGACAAGAGTTTTGCAGCGATTTCCAAAGGTTATATCTTTACCCTTCGTTGTACACCGCCGATTGTCTTACTTTTTCTAGTCTTTTATGGCTTGCCAGAATTTCTGAAATGGTGGCTTGGTTTGGATATCAACAACTGGTCTAAAACTATTTTTGTTCTCCTGACGATGATTCTCTTGTTTGCGGCGATTGTTGCCGAGGTTTTCAAGGCGGCCTATCAAGCTATTTCAAAGGGGCAGACAGAGGCCGGGCTTAGTATTGGCTTGACTCCAAGTCAGACTTTTTGGAGAATCATTTTTCCTCAAGCTTTTCAAGTTGCTCTTCCCAATATAACAACCGCTATTCTCAATCTCATGCGGGATGCTGCCTTGGCCTATACGATTGGTTTTGTTGATATTATGGGGGCGGGGAATCTCTTGATCAGTCGCAATTTAGGGAACTACTCTCTGGAAACCTATACGGCAGTTGCACTTCTTTATTGGGGGATTGCTTTGGTTATTTCTAGCTTGAGTCGTTTGCTTGAGAAGTCTTTGGAAACAAAAGGGAGGTAAGAAATGGACATAGACTATATTGTAAAGACCTTTCTGGAGACCTTGAAAGGTGTGCCAATCACCTTGGTCATCATGATTGTGGCTATGGTCTTAAGCTTTTTACCAGCTCTATTTTTAGCCTTGGGGCAGATTTACAAGGTTCGAGGTGTGAGGAGTTTTTCTCTGGTCTATCTGGCCTTTATCCGAGCGACTCCTCCGATTTTATTGATTCTCTTCTTTTATAGTTTGTTTCCAAGTTTGCTGAATCAATTTCTCAAAAGCATAGGAAGTGACTTTGATATTTTCAAACTTGATCCTCTCTACTATGCCTTCATCATTTATAGTTTGATGACAGTCGGGAGTTTGTCGGAGATTTTGCGTTCAGCTATCTTGACGGTGGACAAGGGACAACTAGAGGCAGCGCATGCGATTGGGCTGACTACGACCCAGGCCTATCTAAGGATTGTTTTTCCTCAAGCCTTGCGCTCAGCCTTGCCTAACTTGGCCAATCTGGTGATCAATATCGTCAAAGGGACCTCCCTGGTCTTTGTTATGACCATCAAGGACATCACCGCTATTGCTCGTGTAGAAGCGTCCTACGGTTACCAGTATTTTGAGTCTTATTTTGTAATCTTTTTGCAGTATATTTTGATCTGTGGTTTGATTCAGTGGGGCTTTTCTGTATTAGAAAAAGGCTATGAGAAAAAAGAAAAGAGAGCGAAAGCATCTAGCGCGCGTTTTGTATAGGAGGACAGGATGTTACAAGTAGAACATATCGCAAAAACATTTGGTGAGAGACAGGTCTTGGAGGATGTTAATCTTCAGGTCAACCAAGGAGATGTCGTTGTTATTTTAGGGCCATCAGGTTCGGGGAAAACGACCTTTCTCCGTTGTCTCAACCACTTAGAAAAAGCTGATAGCGGCCGTTTGACATTGGCAGGAAAGACCTATGACTTAGCCAAATTAAGCAAGAAAGACATTCTAGAAATTCGCCAAAAAACAGCCTTTGTTTTCCAGCACTACAATCTTTTTGCAAATAAAACTGCTCTGGAAAATATTCTAGAAGGCCTAATCGTAGCTCGTAAAGTTCCCAAGGAAGAAGCGCTCAGACGTGCAGAATCTGCCTTAGAAAAAGTTGGTTTACTGGCCTATAAGGACTACTACCCTTCACAACTATCTGGAGGGCAACAACAACGAATAGGAATTGCGCGTGCCATCGCCGTCAAGCCCGAGGTCATTTTGCTAGATGAACCAACATCCGCACTAGACCCTGAGTTGGTTGGAGATGTTTTGGATGTTCTGAAACAGTTGGCGGGAGAAGGTGTGACCATGGTGGTCGTCACGCATGAGATGGGATTTGCTAGAGATGTTGCCAACCACGTTATTTTCATGGATGGAGGCCGTATCGTAGAGGAAAATAATCCCCACGATTTCTTTAGTCGTCCTCAGGAAGAACGAACCAAGCAGTTCCTGGCTCGTATCTTATCAGATGCTAGCTATAGTGTAGAATATATGATTTGATAGATAAGTGTATCATAAAAACAACACCCCATGACTAGAGGATTCTTCTGACCATGGGGTGTTTTCTCTATAGGAGGGCTAGGTTATACTCTTCAAAAATCTCTTTAAACCAGGTCAGCTTCGCCTTATCTACAAGCTCAAAGCTGTGCTTTGAGTAGCCTGCGATTAGCTTCCTAGTTTACTCTTTGATTTTCATTGAGCATTATTTCTTTTTCTTGTTTTTCATCAACCATCCAAGTCCGAGAAGGGCAAGAATGCTAAATCCAGCAAGGGCAAGAAGGGATTTGTTCTCAGTACCTGTGTTTGGAAGGAATTTCTGAGAAAGAGTCTCTGTAGCAGTTTCTTGAGAGTCAGGATTTGCTGCTAGGTTTTGAGCTTGACCTTGTTCTGGTTCAACGTCCAGGCTAGAAAGATCAAATTCTGGTTTTTCTTCCACAGCTGGAGCGACAATGGCACCACCTTGAGACAATCGGAGAACAACGGCAGTGAGAGCGTTCAATTTCAAGCCTTTTTCAGTCCATTCGAGACCTTGAGGTTTAGCGATTCCTACTGGTCCGGCTTGGTTTTCATCTGCCAGGACTTCGGCCTTTCTCAAGTGAGCAAAGGCAGTTCCCAAGTTGAATTCGCGAGCCTTATCATCCGCATTGACAAAGACTGCGTAGACATCGCCGTTTGGAGCTGTGATTTGGTAGCCGATGACCACGTCTTCTTTTTCAACACCATTTTGTCCTGGGACAGTAATGAGTTGGACGCTATCTTTGATATCTTGTAGACTCTTGAGTCGGAAGGCGTCCGTAGATTGACGAAGAGCGATCAATCCTTTCATGTAGTCACGGCTCTTGACATTTTCAGGATATGCTTTGCTATCTGTAGCTTTGGTCCAATCAAACTTGTTGACAGCATCACTAGAGTCGTAAGAGTCATGGATAAAGTAAGGATAGACAAATGGTTTGCCGTCTTTGTTACGTAACAAGTGAGACTTGTTTGGAACCTTATCTTCAGGAACAGGAGTCTTATAGGCTGGATCAAGGAATTGTTTGGTACGTCCGTATTCCTGACCAGAGTGGATAAAGGGAGTTCCTTGAGCAGTCAAGACCATGAGGTTTCCAAGTCGCAAACGACGATGGATTTCAGCGTAGTTTTCAGCCTTGCTAGGGTCTTTTTTGATAGACTGGGCGATGATATCAAAGAGGGTCAAGTTATCATGGGCTGCGATATACTGGATAACATCTCCAGGATTGTCAGCCTCAAAGTTAGTTGGTTGGGCAATGAGATTTTTAAAGATGGTATTGATATCGCGTTTGCCACCTGTGATAAAGGCAGGCTGGCCTTCGTTTGGATAGCCAGACTTGAGGTTGTTGCGGATGTCGTCTGAAAAGACAGCGACAGTATCGGTATGTTTCATCCAATCTTGGTCAGCAGGCTTGGTAGGCATGTTTTCGTCTCCAGCATAGGTTCTCCAACCTTCGCCAAGCATGATGAGGTTTGGATTGAGGGCGCGTGCAGCCTTGTAAGCTTCCTCAATTGAAGCCGCATCGTGGTCTCCCATCATATCGAAACGGAAACCATCTACTTTGTAGGTTTCAACCAGATACTTGATAGAGTCTACCAAGACACGTTTAGACATGTAGTGGGTTGTTCCCAAACGACCGCCACCAAAGCTAGTACGTGGAGTTCCGTCTGCGTCCATAAAGTGATAGTAGTTTGGCTCAATATCTTCAAAAATATCAACATTGGCAGTATGGTTGTAGACCACATCCAAGATAGCCCCCATGCCACGTTTGTGGATTTCGTTGATGAGGTTTTTGAATTCTGCGATACGTTTTTCTGGATCCTTAGGATCGCTTGAGTACATACCAGTCAAGGAGAAGTAGTTTTGAGGGTCATATCCCCAGTTATAGTTGCTGTTACTTGAAGCATAGGCAGACAAACGTTCTTGGTTCTTCAATTCATTGACAAAGTAGTAAGACAAGACTGGAAGGAGCTGGATATGAGTCACACCCAAGTCTTTGAGGTAGTCTAGTTTTTCGATAAAGGCTTCAAAGGTACCAAATGGCTTGGTCAAGTCTTTTGCGATGGCAGGATCCGAAGTGAAGTCACGCACATGAGCTTCATAGATAATGGCATCTTCACGCGATTTGAAGTTGTGAATCTTCCCATAGGTCAAGTCTTGCGGTCCTAGTTTGGATGGGTCGACAAAGGCAGCTTTAGCGACCTTATGAGCGGCATCTGTTTTTGCTAGGTCACTGTTCCAAGCTGCTAGTGACTTGGCATAAGGGTCAAGAACGAGAACGGTTTTACCTTGGCGCTCGATCTGGTAGTGGTAGTAGTAGCCAGTATAGTTGCTGATACCGAGACCAGAGTTTGTGTCTAGAGTTTGTTTCCAGGTTCCTTTTTCTCCTTTTTCAAGGGCGACAGTTCCGACTACCTTTTCAGGGTCTTTCTTGTCATAGACAACAACGGAAACCTTATCAGCACTTGGAGACCAGAGGGTGAGGTCAACACGCTTGCCATCTTCTTTTAGAGTTGCGCCGAGTGGACCATCGTAACTGTAGGACTCATCCTTGAGGCGCCAGCTTGAACGTGTGGTAAAGCGCTCTGAATTGTAGCTGACAGTGTACGGGTGTTGAGTGTCAGAGAAATCGCCGATATAGGTCACTTTTTTACCTGCCTCATCCACTTCCACGTCTGTGATAGCTACTTTATTCCCATGGTAATCAGTGATGCTGGAGTGTTTGAGGATATCGTCTTTCTTAGCTCCGACTAGGGTAGAAAAGCTGCTTTCGATACGAGATTTAGCCACATGTTGGGCACCAGTCATGCGGATATCGTGCACATAGTAGGGATTGGTGTAGATGGTTTCGTCATCATCCTTGAGGAAAATCTGACTGTGATTTTTTAGATCAGTGAATTTATAATCCTCTTTTCTGATTTTCACATCATCGCCTTTCTTGCTTTCGTCTAGTAATAAAAATCCAAATTCTCTTGCAGCTTCATTGAGTGGGATATCAATGTAACGGCCATATTTTCCAGTTGCGGTAAAGTCAGTACCGTCAGGCCATTCTCCACTGCTTGGGTTTTTGACATCGCCCCAATACCAAAGAGATTTTTTGTCATAGTTGCCATCGGTGCGGTAGTAGTTGACACGAATAGTTCCTGCTGGTTGAGGGCGATAATTGTATACCTTGTAGTTTTCATCTATCCAAGCCTCATTCATTTTTGGAGAGAGACGCTCTACTGAACGGTCTCCGGTAAGGTTATCCCCCTTGGTATTGTTGATAAGGAAGCTGACTTTCTTGGCTTGCTCATTTTTGAGTTTGACATCTAGATAATAGCCATAGTCATCTTTCTTGGCATCCTTAAAGGACTTGGCACCATTGGGCCAGTTTTCAGACGGCTTTTCAACATCATCCCAAGTCCAAAGACCTTGAGAATCTTTGTTTTCTTCAGGGAGTTTTTTTACATGGATACGGAAGTGGTTGTCTGCGATGGGTTCTTCAGAGGATGTGTCAGCTTGTAGTTTTTGTTCTGAAGTTGGCGTTGCAGTGCTGTTATCTACTTTCTCTTCCTTGCTGTTAGCCTGGCTTGTAGTAGCATCTTCTGTTTTAGGTGTTTCTGGTGCTGTAGTAGTTTCCGCAGCTGGAGCTTCCTTTTTAGAATCAAGGGAAGCGTTTGCATTCTTTTGTTCAGAAATAGGCGTTTCCTTTTGAGTTTGACTGGTTTCAGTCTCAGTAGGGACCTTGGTCACAACGCTGGTATTTTCCTGAGTTTGAGGAAGGTTTTCGTTGGCCGAAATAGTTGGCATTGCAGCAGAAAGCAAGACAATGCTAGCACCAATAAGGACAGAACCAGTTCCGTTCTTCAAGGAACGGATACCGTAAATCATTTTTTTCTCAGTTTGAGATGGGATCTTTTTCATCACAATTCTCCTTGTGTAGTTGTTTCCTAACAGTATAGCACGAGGTAAACATTAGTGCAAGCGTTTTCCTAACTTTTAAGAGAAAATATAATGCTTCATTCTCTTGAAATTTTAAAATAATATATAGGAAAAGATTGTTTAAAAAATAGTAAAAAAACCTTGAAAAATCTGGCTAAATAAGGTATAATATGAGTAATCATTTGTCGTAGGTTTTGTCTGAAATATTGTCCAGACAAGGCTCACAGCAGTTAAATCTTCTGAAAAAGTCAGATTTAGCTGCTCTTTTTGTGCTTTTTTTCAGGTTTTTGAGTGCTTGTAACAAAGATTTAAAGATTCTGAAAATTCATCAAAGGGACACGGTGATAGGGGTTTTTAAAACCATATGACGATTAGAAAAGCCTGATTGATAAGGCTTGGAATTTATTTACAAAGGAGAATCATCTTGGCAGGACATGACGTTCAATACGGGAAACATCGTACCCGTCGTAGTTTTTCAAGAATCAAAGAAGTTCTTGACTTACCAAATTTGATTGAAATTCAAACGGATTCATTCAAAGATTTCCTAGACCACGGACTTAAGGAAGTATTTGAAGATGTATTGCCAATTTCAAACTTCACAGACACAATGGAGTTGGAATTTGTTGGCTATGAAATCAAGGAACCAAAATACACGCTCGAAGAAGCTCGTATCCACGATGCTAGCTACTCAGCCCCAATTTTTGTAACCTTCCGCTTGATCAATAAAGAAACAGGCGAAATCAAGACCCAAGAAGTCTTCTTTGGTGATTTCCCAATCATGACCGAAATGGGTACTTTCATCATCAATGGTGGTGAACGTATTATCGTTTCTCAGTTGGTTCGCTCACCAGGTGTTTACTTTAATGACAAAGTAGACAAGAACGGTAAAGTGGGTTACGGTTCTACTGTTATCCCTAACCGTGGAGCTTGGTTGGAACTGGAAAGCGACTCAAAAGACATCGCTTATACTCGTATCGACCGTACTCGTAAGATTCCATTTACGACCTTGGTTCGTGCGCTTGGTTTCTCAGGCGATGATGAAATCTTTGATATCTTTGGTGATAGCGAATTGGTTCGCAATACTGTTGAAAAAGATATCCACAAGAATCCAATGGATTCTCGTACAGACGAAGCCTTGAAAGAAATCTACGAACGCCTTCGTCCAGGTGAGCCTAAGACTGCTGAAAGCTCACGTAGCTTGCTTGTGGCACGTTTCTTTGACCCACGCCGCTACGATTTGGCAGCTGTTGGTCGTTACAAGATCAATAAAAAACTCAACGTTAAAACACGCTTGCTCAATCAAACCATTGCGGAGCCATTGGTAGACCCTGAAACAGGAGAAATCTTGGTAGAAGCTGGTACCGTTATGACTCGTAGTGTGATTGAAAGTATCGAGAGTCACTTGGATGGCGACTTGAACAAGATCGTTTATATTCCAAACGATGCAGCTGTTCTGACAGAACCAGTTGTGCTTCAAAAATTCAAGGTTGTTGCCCCAACGGACCCAGACCGTGTTGTAACCATCATCGGAAATGCTAATCCAGACGACAAGGTTCGTGTTGTAACTCCTGCGGATATCCTTGCTGAAATGAGCTACTTCCTCAACTTGGCGGAAGGTATCGGCCGTGTGGATGATATCGACCACCTTGGAAACCGTCGTATCCGTGCAGTTGGTGAATTGCTTGCCAACCAAGTACGTCTTGGGCTTTCTCGTATGGAACGTAATGTTCGTGAACGTATGTCTGTTCAAGACAATGAAGTCTTGACACCACAACAAATCATCAATATCCGTCCTGTAACAGCTGCGGTTAAAGAATTCTTTGGTTCTTCACAATTGTCCCAGTTCATGGACCAACACAACCCACTTTCTGAGTTGTCTCACAAACGTCGTTTGTCAGCCTTAGGACCTGGTGGTTTGACTCGTGACCGTGCTGGATATGAAGTACGTGACGTGCACTACACTCACTACGGTCGTATGTGTCCAATCGAGACACCTGAAGGACCTAACATCGGTTTGATCAATAACTTGTCATCATACGGTCACTTGAACAAGTATGGATTTGTTCAAACACCATATCGTAAGGTTGACCGTGAAACTGGTGTAGTCACAAACGAAATCGTTTGGTTGACAGCCGATGAAGAAGATGAATTTACTGTAGCACAGGCTAACTCTCGCCTCAACGAAGATGGTACTTTTGCTGAGAAGGTTGTCATGGGACGTCACCAAGGGGTCAACCAAGAGTATCCAGCAGAAGTAGTTGACTACATGGACGTTTCACCAAAACAGGTAGTTGCCGTTGCGACTGCATGTATTCCTTTCTTGGAAAACGATGACTCCAACCGTGCCCTCATGGGTGCCAACATGCAACGTCAGGCTGTGCCATTGATTGATCCAAAAGCACCTTACGTTGGTACTGGTATGGAATACCAAGCAGCCCATGACTCTGGAGCTGCGGTTATTGCTCAGCATGATGGAAAAGTTACCTACGCAGATGCAGACAAGGTAGAAGTTCGCCGTGAAGATGGTTCCCTAGATGTTTACCACATTCAAAAATTCCGTCGTTCAAACTCAGGTACTGCTTATAACCAACGTACACTTGTTAAAGTTGGCGATGTTGTTGAAAAAGGCGACTTTATCGCTGACGGACCTTCTATGGAAAATGGAGAAATGGCGCTTGGACAAAACCCAATCGTTGCCTACATGACTTGGGAAGGTTACAACTTCGAAGATGCCGTTATCATGAGCGAACGCCTGGTGAAAGACGATGTCTACACATCTGTCCACCTTGAAGAATACGAATCAGAAACCCGCGATACAAAGCTTGGGCCTGAAGAAATTACTCGTGAGATTCCAAACGTTGGGGAAGATGCCCTTAAAAACCTTGACGAAATGGGAATTATCCGTATTGGTGCCGAGGTTAAAGAAGGCGATATCCTTGTAGGTAAAGTCACACCTAAGGGTGAAAAAGATCTTTCAGCTGAAGAACGCCTCTTGCACGCTATCTTCGGAGACAAGTCTCGTGAAGTACGTGATACTTCTCTTCGTGTACCACACGGTGCCGATGGTGTCGTTCGTGATGTTAAGATCTTTACACGTGCAAATGGAGATGAGTTGCAATCAGGCGTTAACATGCTGGTTCGCGTCTACATCGCTCAAAAACGTAAGATCAAGGTCGGAGATAAGATGGCCGGACGTCACGGAAACAAGGGGGTTGTCTCTCGTATCGTTCCTGTAGAAGACATGCCTTACCTTCCAGACGGAACTCCAGTTGATATCATGTTGAACCCACTTGGGGTACCATCACGTATGAATATCGGTCAGGTTATGGAGCTTCACCTTGGTATGGCAGCACGTACTCTTGGTATCCACATCGCAACACCAGTCTTTGACGGAGCAAGTTCTGAAGATCTTTGGGACACTGTCAAAGAAGCAGGTATGGATAGCGATGCCAAGACTATCCTTTATGATGGACGTACTGGTGAACCATTTGACAACCGTGTATCAGTTGGTGTCATGTACATGATCAAACTCCACCACATGGTTGATGATAAATTGCACGCGCGTTCAGTCGGGCCTTACTCAACCGTTACTCAACAGCCACTTGGAGGTAAAGCTCAGTTTGGTGGACAACGTTTCGGTGAGATGGAAGTTTGGGCCCTTGAAGCCTACGGTGCGTCAAATGTCCTTCAAGAAATCTTGACTTACAAATCTGACGATATCAACGGACGTTTGAGAGCTTATGAAGCTATTACAAAAGGAAAACCAATTCCAAAACCAGGTGTTCCAGAATCCTTCCGAGTTCTTGTGAAAGAATTGCAATCTCTTGGCCTTGACATGCGTGTCCTTGACGAAGATGACCAAGAAGTGGAACTTCGCGACTTGGATGAAGGAATGGACGAAGATGTCATCCACGTAGATGACCTTGAAAAAGCACGTAAAAAAGCTGCTGAAGAAGCAAAAGCTGCTTTTGAAGCTGAAGAAGGTGCAAAAGCGGAAGCAACAGAAGAAACTGCTGAACAAGAATAAGCAGTTCACTTAGAATAGAAAGGGAAGAAATAGTGGTTGATGTAAATCGTTTTAAAAGTATGCAAATCACCCTAGCTTCTCCAAGCAAAGTCCGTTCATGGTCTTATGGAGAAGTCAAAAAACCTGAAACAATCAATTACCGTACGTTGAAACCAGAACGTGAAGGACTCTTTGACGAAGTCATCTTTGGTCCTACAAAAGACTGGGAATGTGCTTGTGGTAAATACAAACGCATTCGTTACAGAGGGATTGTTTGTGACCGTTGTGGGGTTGAAGTAACGCGTACAAAAGTTCGTCGTGAGCGTATGGGGCACATCGAGTTGAAAGCTCCTGTATCTCACATCTGGTATTTCAAGGGGATTCCAAGCCGTATGGGCTTGACCCTTGATATGAGCCCTCGTGCCCTCGAGGAAGTTATCTACTTTGCGGCTTATGTGGTGATTGATCCTAAGGATACACCACTTGAGCACAAGTCTATCATGACAGAGCGCGAATACCGTGAGCGCTTGCGTGAGTATGGCTATGGATCATTCGTTGCCAAGATGGGTGCAGAAGCCATCCAAGACCTGTTGAAACAAGTAGATCTTGAAAAAGAAATTGCTGAACTCAAAGAAGAGTTGAAAACAGCTACTGGACAAAAACGTGTCAAAGCTATCCGTCGTTTGGATGTTTTGGATGCCTTTTACAAGTCTGGGAACAAACCTGAATGGATGGTTCTCAACATCCTTCCAGTTATTCCACCAGATCTCCGTCCAATGTTGCAGTTGGATGGTGGCCGTTTTGCCTCATCTGACTTGAACGACCTTTACCGCCGTGTTATCAACCGTAACAACCGTTTGGCTCGTTTGCTTGAGTTGAATGCACCAGGTATCATCGTTCAAAATGAGAAGCGTATGCTTCAAGAAGCGGTTGACGCTTTGATTGATAATGGTCGTCGTGGCCGTCCAATCACAGGACCAGGTAGCCGTCCGTTGAAATCATTGAGCCACATGCTCAAAGGGAAACAAGGACGCTTCCGTCAAAACTTGCTCGGTAAACGTGTTGACTTCTCAGGACGTTCCGTTATCGCCGTTGGTCCAACTCTTAAGATGTACCAATGTGGTGTGCCACGCGAAATGGCGATCGAACTCTTTAAACCATTTGTCATGCGCGAAATCGTTGCCCGTGACATCGTGCAAAACGTTAAAGCGGCTAAACGCTTGGTGGAACGCGGAGATGAACGTATCTGGGATATCCTCGAAGAAGTAATCAAAGAACACCCAGTCCTTTTGAACCGCGCACCGACCCTTCACCGTTTGGGTATCCAAGCCTTCGAGCCAGTCTTGATTGATGGTAAGGCCCTTCGTTTGCACCCACTTGTCTGTGAAGCCTACAATGCCGACTTTGACGGGGACCAAATGGCCATCCACGTACCGCTTTCAGAAGAAGCCCAAGCAGAAGCTCGTATCTTGATGCTCGCTGCTGAGCACATCTTGAATCCGAAAGATGGGAAACCGGTTGTTACCCCATCTCAGGACATGGTTTTGGGTAACTACTATTTGACCATGGAAGAAGCTGGCCGTGAAGGTGAAGGAATGGTCTTCAAAGACCGTGACGAAGCTGTTATGGCTTATCGAAATGGTTATGTTCACCTCCACTCACGTGTAGGTATCGCTACAGACAGCCTTAACAAACCATGGACAGAAGAGCAAAAACACAAGGTATTGCTGACAACAGTTGGTAAAATCCTCTTCAACGACATCATGCCAGGGGGTCTACCTTACTTGCAAGAACCAAATAATGCGAACTTGACAGAAGGGCTCCCAGCTAAGTACTTCTTGCCACTAGGTGGCGATATCAAGGAAGCCATTCGCAACCTTGAACTCAATCCTCCATTCAAGAAGAAAAACCTTGGAAATATCATCGCTGAGATTTTCAAACGTTTCCGTACAACAGAAACCTCTGCATTCTTGGACCGATTGAAAGACTTAGGTTACCATCATTCAACACTTGCTGGATTGACAGTGGGGATTGCTGATATCCCAGTGGTTGAAGACAAGGCTGAAATCATCGAAGAATCTCATAAGCGTGTAGAGCAGATCACAAAACAGTTCCGTCGTGGTTTGATCACTGATGATGAACGTTACAATGCCGTTACAGCTGAATGGCGTGCAGCTCGTGAGAAATTGGAAAAACGCTTGGTTGATAATCAAGATCCGAAGAACCCAATCGTTATGATGATGGACTCAGGAGCCCGTGGTAACATCTCGAACTTCTCACAACTTGCCGGTATGCGTGGTCTGATGGCCGCTCCAAACGGACGTATCATGGAATTGCCAATCCTTTCAAACTTCCGCGAAGGTTTGTCAGTACTCGAAATGTTCTTCTCAACTCACGGTGCCCGTAAAGGTATGACCGATACGGCCCTTAAGACAGCCGACTCAGGTTACTTGACTCGTCGTTTGGTTGACGTCGCCCAAGACGTTATCATCCGTGAGGACGACTGTGGAACAGACCGTGGTCTCTTGATCCGCTCTATCGCAGAAGGAAAAGAGATGATCGAGTCTCTCGAAGAACGTCTCAATGGTCGTTATACTAAGAAAACTGTTAAACACCCAGAAACTGGCGAAGTCATCATTGGTCCAAATGAGTTAATCACAGAAGACAAGGCGCGCGAGATTGTCAATGCTGGTGTGGAAGAAGTGACTATCCGTTCCGTATTTACATGTAACACTCGTCATGGTGTCTGCCGTCACTGTTACGGTATCAACTTGGCGACTGGTGATGCGGTTGAAGTTGGTGAAGCAGTTGGTACAATCGCTGCCCAATCTATCGGGGAACCTGGTACACAGCTTACAATGCGTACCTTCCACACGGGTGGGGTTGCCTCAAATACCGATATCACTCAAGGTCTTCCTCGCGTCCAAGAAATCTTTGAAGCCCGCAATCCAAAAGGGGAAGCGGTTATTACAGAGGTCAAGGGACAAGTTACAGCTATCGAAGAAGATGCTTCAACTCGTACGAAAAAAGTCTTTGTTAAGGGTGAAACTGGCGAAGGTGAATACGTCGTTCCATTTACAGCACGTATGCGTGTTGAAGTTGGAGACCAAGTTTCTCGTGGTGCAGCATTGACAGAGGGTTCTATCCAACCAAAACATCTCCTTGCTGTTCGTGATGTCTTGTCAGTTGAAACTTACCTTCTCGGTGAAGTCCAAAAAGTTTATCGTAGCCAAGGGGTAGAAATCGGAGACAAACACATCGAGGTTATGGTTCGTCAAATGATCCGTAAAGTCCGTGTCATGGATCCAGGTGATACAGATCTTCTCATGGGTACCCTTTTAGACATCAACGATTTTACAGATGCGAACAAAGATGTCCTTATCGCAGGTGGAGTTCCAGCGACTGGTCGCCCAGTCCTTATGGGAATCACCAAAGCCTCACTTGAAACAAACAGTTTCTTGTCAGCGGCTTCCTTCCAGGAAACAACTCGTGTCCTTACAGATGCAGCCATCCGCGGTAAGAAAGACCATCTCCTTGGACTCAAGGAAAATGTTATCATCGGTAAGATCATCCCAGCAGGTACTGGTATGGCTCGCTACCGTAATCTTGAACCACAGGCAATCAATGACGCAGAATATCTGGCTCCTGAACAAGAAGAGACAGAACTTGCTCCAGTAGATGAAACGGTGGAAATCCAATCTGAAGAAACTGTAGAATAAAAGTAAATAAGAGAACCTTCGGGTTCTCTTTGCGTTGTTTCAGAAAATTTTCCCACTTTTTCATAAAGTGTGGTAGAATAGAAGAACTAAAATGACAAGGGGATTTATATGGAACAAACATTCTTTATCATTAAGCCAGATGGTGTGAAGAGAGGTCTAGTTGGCGAGGTTTTGAAAAGAATTGAGCGACGTGGTTTCAAACTCGAAAAACTAGAGTTACGTTCAACAGTTTCAGAAGATTTGATTGACCAACACTATCGCGACTTAGTTGGAAAAAGTTTTTATCTTCCTATCCGCCAATTTATGACCTCAGGTCCAATAATTGTGGGAATCATTTCAGGTCCCAAGGTAATTGAAAGCTGGCGTGACATGATGGGGGCTACTCGTCCAGAAGAGGCTCTTCCGGGGACCATCCGGGGAGATTTTGCTAAGGCGGCAGGAGAAAATCAAGCCATTCAAAACGTCGTACATGGATCAGATTCAGAAGAGTCAGCTAAACGAGAAATCGCCCTCTGGTTTAAGGATTAGATTAGAAGAGAACAGTTCTGTGAATGACGGAATTGTTTTTTGTACCGTTCAGCGTCCTAATGTGACATTTTGGAAGTCATTTATCATTTTCTAATCCTGTCAGAGTATAATTTCTTATACGGAGGAAGAAAAGGAAATGATGAAATCAATTCGTGTTTTATTATTATTAGCTGTCGCTCAAATTTTATTTGGAAGTTGTTTATTGTGGAAGGAATCATTTTTATCCTTAAGAGAAGGAAATGTCTATTTTTTAATTCTCATAGTGGGAGTTTCTGGTTTTTGTGCTGGGATTAATTACTTCCATACCTTGGGTCAGAAAAGTCATAGTATTTTGCGTGTTCAAAAGAAAGTAAGTCTTGTTTATAGCCTTCTTTTAGTAGTCAATCTTCTGGCAACCTGTCTGGTTCTCACAGAAAGCATCCAAACTACTAGCAAATTGCAGCAGGATCTGGTTGACCTCTTTTTGCCTTCATTCTTTTTCTTGCTGGGAGTAGATCTATGGATTTTCTTACCTTTTGATAAATATATTCGGGATATGGACAACCATCTCAACAAGAAGAGAACGGTTGTGATTTCCGTTTTAGGCACGATTATTTTCTTGAGAAATCCCGTAACAATCTCCTCCATTCTCCTTTATATCGGTCTTGGTTTTTTATGTGCGCGTTTCCTCTTTCCAAAATCCGTGCAAAGGGAAATTTCATTTTACGGACATGTGATTCGCGATGTTTTATTTGTTATTTGTATTTTTACCTTTTTCTAAGAAAGGCAAGGAGAACTGTAAATGTAGCATAGTAAGTCTATAAAGAAAATTCACATAAAAGGAAACTTTTTGGTATAATAGTAACATGTACACAAAAAATGAAGAAGAGCTTCTAGCTCTCGGAGAAAGATTAGGTCATTTGCTTCAAAAAGACGATGTTCTGATCTTGACGGGAGAGTTGGGTGCGGGTAAAACAACCTTTACAAAAGGCCTTGCCAAGGGATTGGATATCCGTCAGATGATTAAAAGTCCAACTTATACTATCGTGAGAGAGTACGAAGGGCGTCTGCCGCTTTACCATTTGGATGTCTACCGTATCGAAGGAGATGCTGATTCTATTGACTTGGATGAGTTTCTCTTTGGTGGTGGTGTGACTGTTATTGAGTGGGGGCATCTTTTGGGTGAGGATTTACCAGATTCCTATTTGGAATTGGAAATTTTGAAAGAAGCTGAGGGTCGTTGCCTTCATTTTACAGCTCATGGCCCTCGGGCTGAACAACTCATCAAGGAGCTTCAGGATGGAGTATGAGTTGTGCATTCGTGAGGCAGAGACTTCAGATGCTATAGCCTTGATTGCATTTTTAGATTGTGTTGGTCAAGAGACAGACTTCACTAGCCTAGATGAAAATGGTATCATGATGACAGCTTCTGAAATGGCTCTTTTTATTGAAAAGCAAGCTGCATCGGAGAATCAAATTACTCTCCTCGCCTTACTGAATGATGAGATTGCGGGTGTCTTAAATATCACAGCGGATCAACATTTAAGGGTTCGGCATATTGGAGATGTTTTTTTAGCGGTTCGAAAGAAATTCTGGAACCAAGGATTGGCTACAATACTTCTAGAAGAAGGCATCGAGTGGGCTAAAGCCAGTGGCGTCTTGCGCCGCTTGCAACTCAGTGTACAAAAACGAAATGAGGCTGCTATCCACCTCTATTCAAAAATGGGATTTATCACAGAAGGCTTGCAAGAAAGAGGAGCCTATTTAGCAGAAGGGATATTTTTAGATGTTTGTCTGATGGGCAAATTGATAGATGAATAACAAGATGATCAAAAAATTAATTGGAATGGTGCTAGGTTTCCTGACCGTAACAGTTGTAGGTGTAGGAATTTATGCCTACACAATCTATCAGCAGGGGACCGCAACCCTGAGTCAAAAAACTTACAAAAAAATTGGTGAAGAAACCAACGTTATCGAAGCAACTGAGCCTTTAACGATTCTCCTAATGGGGGTAGATACGGGAAATTCGGAACGTACAGATCCGTGGGCAGGAAATAGTGATTCTATGATACTCCTGACGGTTAATCCCAAAACAAAGAAAACCACTATGATGAGTTTGGAACGGGATATTCTGACTAAGATCGAGAATGGAAATGGTCAAGTTCAGGAAGCCAAACTCAATGCGGCCTATGCTAATGGTGGTGCGGAACTTGCAATTTCTACTATTCAAAAGATGATGAATATCCACATTGACCGCTATGTAATGGTCAATATGCAAGGTCTTCAACAATTGGTGGATGCAGTTGGTGGAATCACCGTCAACAATACACTTGGTTTTCCAATTTCTATCACTGACCAAGAAGAGTTTAATAAGATTTCCATTGGTGTTGGGGAACAAAACTTGAATGGTGAGGAAGCCTTGGTGTATTCACGGATGCGTTACCAAGACCCTGAAGGAGACTACGGCCGTCAAAAACGTCAACGTGAAGTTATTCAAAAAATCGTAGAGAAGGTTTTGAGTCTAAATAGTGTGAGCCATTATCAAGGTATCCTCAAAGCTTTGAGTGACAACATGCAGACCAATGTGGACTTATCAGCTAAGAGCATTCCACAATTGCTCGGCTATCAAGATTCCTTCAAGAATATCGAAACGCATCAATTGCGTGGGGAAGATGCTGAGCTACAAGGGATTTCTTATCAGATTGTCACTTCAGAACATATGCTCGAAATGCAAAATCTCTTGCGTAGTTCACTAGGTAAAGAGCCAGTGACAGAATTGGAAACCAATGCGGTACTGTACGAAACAGCCTTTGGTCGGACAGCACCTTCAACCAGTAGCAGTGTTTCAAACGAAGAGGTAGAATAAAACAAAGAGTCAAATCGTGGGAAATTTCCTGCGATTTTTTCAAAAAAATTCGAATAGATAAGTAGGAGGGAAAATGAAAGCAGAAATTATTGCTGTCGGAACAGAAATTTTAACAGGGCAGATCGTCAATACCAATGCTCAGTTTTTATCAGAGAAGTTAGCCGAAATCGGGGTAGATGTTTATTTTCAAACAGCTGTCGGAGACAATGAAGCTCGTCTTTTGTCCTTGCTTGAGATTGCGAGTCAACGTAGTAATCTTGTGATTTTGACAGGGGGCTTAGGACCAACCGAGGATGATTTGACCAAACAAACTCTGGCTAAATTTTTGGGAAAAAATCTAGAGTTTAATCCTCAAGCGCAGGAAAAACTAGATATCTTTTTTGCCCAAAGGCCAGACTATGCGCGAACACCAAATAATGAGCGGCAAGCCCAAATTGTAGAAGGGGCAACTCCACTGCCAAATGAGACAGGTTTAGCAGTAGGAGGAGTGTCGGAAGTGAATGGCGTGACCTACGTAGTCCTTCCAGGGCCGCCAAGTGAGTTGAAACCCATGGTCTTAAATCAACTCTTACCCAAGCTGATGACTGGCACCAAACTGTATTCCCGAGTGCTTCGTTTCTTTGGGATTGGGGAGAGTCAGTTGGTGACCATTTTGGCGGATTTGATTGACCATCAAACGGATCCGACTTTGGCGCCTTATGCAAAAACAGGAGAAGTGACCTTGCGCTTGTCCACAAAAGCAGTCAGTCAAGAAAAGGCTGATCGAGTGCTGGATATCCTAGAAAATCAAATCTTGGATCGTCAGACTTTTGAGGGAATTTCTCTGCGAGAGATCTGTTATGGATATGGAGAAGAAACCAGCCTAGCAAGTGTCGTTGTAGAAGAGCTTAAGAAGAGACAGAAAAGCATTACTGCAGCAGAGAGCTTGACGGCAGGCCTCTTTCAGGCTACTTTAGCAGACTTTTCAGGTGTTTCAGCTATCTTTAATGGCGGTTTTGTCACTTACAGTTTAGAAGAAAAGTCCAAGATGCTGGATATTTCTGAGCAAGAGCTGAAAGAACATGGTGTCGTTTCAGAGTTTACAGCTCGAAAAATGGCAGAGCAGGCACGTCTCAAGACTCAGTCTGACTATGGAGTTAGTTTGACGGGTGTGGCAGGACCAGATAGCCTAGAGGGGCATCCAGCTGGCACAGTTTTTATCGGCTTGGCGCATGCAAAAGGGACCGAGGTGATCAAGGCTAATATTACCGGACGGAGCCGTGCAGATGTTCGTCACATCGCGGTTATGCATGCCTTTAACCTAGTTCGCAAGACTTTATTAAGTGACTAAATTTTGGTATAATGAAAGACGGGTCTAAGGACCAGTAGAATATAGGAGAACAAAATGGCGAAAAAACCAACAAAAAAATTAGATGAAATTGGGAAAAAATTTGGAGCTGATCGTGAAAAAGCATTGAACGATGCTCTTAAATTGATCGAGAAAGATTTCGGTAAAGGCTCAATCATGCGTTTGGGCGAGCGTGCAGAGCAAAAAGTGCAAGTCATGAGTTCAGGTTCATTGGCTCTGGACATTGCTCTTGGTTCGGGTGGTTATCCTAAGGGACGTATCATCGAAATTTATGGACCAGAATCATCTGGTAAAACAACAGTTGCCCTTCACGCTGTCGCGCAAGCACAGAAAGAAGGCGGTATCGCTGCCTTTATCGATGCGGAACATGCCCTTGATCCAGCCTATGCTGCGGCCCTTGGTGTGAATATTGACGAATTGCTCTTGTCACAACCAGACTCAGGAGAACAAGGTCTTGAAATTGCAGGAAAATTGATTGACTCAGGTGCAGTTGACCTTGTCGTTATTGACTCGGTTGCTGCCCTTGTGCCTCGTGCAGAAATCGATGGGGATATTGGAGATAGTCACGTTGGTTTGCAAGCTCGTATGATGAGCCAGGCCATGCGTAAACTCGGAGCTTCTATTAATAAAACCAAAACAATTGCCATCTTTATCAACCAGTTGCGTGAAAAAGTTGGGGTCATGTTTGGAAATCCTGAAACAACACCTGGTGGACGTGCTCTGAAATTCTACGCTTCAGTCCGTTTGGATGTTCGTGGAAGCACACAAATCAAAGGAACTGGTGACCAAAAAGATACCAATGTTGGTAAGGAAACCAAAATCAAGGTCGTGAAAAACAAGGTGGCTCCACCATTTAAGGAAGCTTTTGTTGAAATCATGTACGGAGAAGGGATTTCTAAGACCGGTGAGCTCTTGAAGATTGCAAGTGATCTCGATATTATCCAAAAAGCAGGAGCGTGGTACTCTTACAAGGGTGAAAAAATCGGGCAAGGATCAGAGAATGCTAAGAAATACTTGGCAGATCACCCAGAGATTTTTGATGAGATTGACCATCAGGTTCGTGTTCAATACGGTTTGATTGAAGATGAAGAGGGAACCGCTCCTACTTCTGTCGCTGAAGATCTAGCACCTAACCAAGAAGTGACGCTTGACCTAGGCGATGGACTTGAAATCGAAATTGAAGAATAAAGATAAAACTAGGTAAAGTTTTCAAAATCATAAAAACGCATAATATCAGGTCTTCATAACCTTGATATTATGCGTTTTATCGTGAGAAAGTTCATTAGACTTCTCTTCCGTGAAATAACTAATGATCACTAAAGCGTCTGTATTTGATATGAAAGTCAAAATAATGTTCATCTTGTAATTTTTGGAAGATGTCGCGATAGGCTTCCTCGTCGAAATGGTCACCGCGGTAGAGAATTTCAAAACTCAAGCCATCATACTCTAGAAAAGCGTTAGCTGTTTTAAAGCCATTTTGTTGATAGAAGCTCATACGAGCTTTTCTTTGTTCCAAGTTATCGCATTCTTCATCCAATCGCTCCACTTCAAGCAACATGGTCCGCTGGTAAAAATCAGTTAGTTTGTCGATAATTTCCTTCCCGTACCCGTGACTTCTTAAGTGAGGCATGATGGCAAAAAAGCTAACATAGAAGGCCTTTTGGTTGGAGATGGCAAAAGCAAAGCCAACAAATTCTTCTTCGTTATAAAAAGCAAAAAAGTGGGCGTCATCTCGGTCCTGATAGCGCAAAAACTCAGAAAGAGGGACTCGTTCTTCCTCGGGGAAAGCTTCGTTATTTAGCTTTTCAACTTTATCAAGATCTGGAAACACATCGGTTATTAATTGACTGGTCAAACTCATAAATGACCTCCTTTTCTTGATTATAGCAAATTGTCTCTCTGTAAGCAATTGATTTCAGGATTCGTTAAAGAATCTTGTCGGTCCTCTGGAAAGCTGATATAATATCCTTATGAATAAAAAACGAACAGTGGACCTGATTCATGGCTCCATTCTTCCCTCACTTTTGAGCTTTGCCCTTCCAATTCTGTTGTCCAATATCTTCCAACAACTGTACAATACAGCTGACGTCTTGATTGTAGGGCGGTTCCTTGGACAAGAATCCCTAGCAGCAGTAGGAGCAACGACGGCTATCTTTGATCTGATTATCGGCTTTGCCCTCGGAGTTGGAAATGGGATGGGAGTTGTCATCGCTCGTCTTTACGGTGCTCGTAATTTTGCTAAGATTAAAGAAGCTGTTGCAGCAACTTGGATTCTGGGTGCCATCCTGAGTGCTCTTGTCATGCTGATAGGCTTCTTCGGCCTTTATCCACTCTTGCAATATTTAGAGACACCTGTAGAAATCCTTCCTCAATCCTATGAGTACATCTCCATGATTGTTACCTGTGTAGGGGTTAGTTTTGCTTACAATCTTTTTGCAGGCTTACTGCGCTCGATTGGCGATAGCCTTGCGGCTCTTACTTTTCTTATCTTTTCAGCTATCGTTAATGTGATCTTGGATTTATATTTTATTACGCAACTGCATCTGGGAGTTCAGTCTGCGGGTCTTGCAACCATTATCTCGCAGGGTTTGTCAGCAATCCTCTGTTATTTTTATATTCGTAAGAGTGTTCCAGAGCTTCTTCCGGGTCTCAAACATTTCAAATGGAATAAGGCTCTCTATGTGGATCTCTTGGAGCAAGGACTAGCCATGGGTCTGATGGGGTCAATCGTCTCTATCGGAAGTGTCATTTTGCAATCCTCTGTCAATAGTTTTGGTGCAGTCATTATCAGTGCTCAAACGGCAGCACGGCGAATCATGGCCTTTGCCTTATTACCAATGACAGCTATTTCAGCATCGATGACGACTTTTATCTCTCAAAACTTTGGAGCGAAACGTCCCGAACGTATTGTCCAAGGTCTTCGTTTAGGGAGCTATTTGAGTATGTCTTGGGCAGCCCTTGCCTGTATTTTCCTATTTTTTGCCAGTCCTAGCCTAGTTTCTTTCCTAGCAAGTTCGACAGACAGCTACTTGGTAGAAAACGGGACCTTGTACTTACGTATCAGTTCTGTATTTTATCCATTTTTAAGTCTTTTATTGATTTATAGAAATAGCTTGCAGGGACTAGGCCAAAAACTTTTGCCCCTCGTATCTAGCTTTATCGAGTTGTTTGGGAAAATTATTTTCGTAGCTTGGATTATTCCTTGGACAGGCTACACAGGTGTTATTCTCTGTGAACCGCTACTCTGGGTTGTGATGACTGCCCAACTTTACTTCTCCCTTTCCCGACACCCTTGGATAAAAGAAGGCAAGAAAATCGTGGCAGTCGGAGGAAAATCCTAGCTTGCTTTGCAAAAGAAAATCCATTTCCTCTAGTGAAAATCAGCTAGACTTGTGTTATAATAAGAAAGATTAAAATGTGAAAAAAGGAGATTCCTAATGGGACGTAAATGGGCCAATATCGTAGCCAAGAAAACGGCTAAAGATGGAGCTAACTCTAAAGTATATGCAAAATTTGGTGTAGAAATCTATGTAGCAGCTAAAAAAGGGGAACCAGACCCAGAATCAAACACTGCTTTGAAATTCGTTATCGACCATGCTAAACAAGCCCAAGTGCCAAAACACGTTATCGATAAAGCGATTGATAAAGCAAAAGGAAACACAGACGAAACCTTTACAGAAGGACGTTACGAAGGATTTGGACCAAATGGTTCTATGCTGATTGTTGATACCTTGACTTCAAACGTCAACCGTACCGCAGCTAATGTTCGTGCTGCTTTTGGTAAAAATGGCGGTAACATGGGAGCTTCAGGTTCTGTTTCTTACCTCTTTGACAACAAGGGTGTTATCGTATTTGCTGGTGATGATGCGGATGCTATCTTTGAGCTTTTGCTTGAAGCAGACATTGATGTGGATGATGTAGAAGCAGAAGAAGGAACAATCACTGTTTACACAGCTCCAACTGACCTTCACAAGGCTATCGTTGCTCTTCGTGAGTCTGGTATCGAAGAATTTCAAGTTACTGAACTGGAAATGATTCCTCAGTCAGAAGTTGAGTTGTCAGGTGAAGATTTGGAAACCTTTGAAAAACTTTACAGCGTTCTTGAGGATGATGAGGACGTCCAAAAGATCTACACAAATGTAGATGGATTCTAATAAAAAAGCGAACAGACTTGCTAGCTGTTCGCTTTTTATATTTGAGATTAGATTCTGGTTCCAGAATCTCTTTGCTGCCGGCTTTCTCCTAGGCCTACAGCTATTTTATGAACTAGTAAGAGTTGACCATTATCCTGTTTTACAAAGGTTAGAGTAACGGTCTTGATTCTATCATCAATGCCAATATAGGTAATTTTCTTTGTGTCGTAGCTCTCAATAGTGGAATCAAACTCGGAGTCTGGCAGTCCGTGTTTTTTGATAATATCCTTGTAGTTGGTACCACCTTTTCCTTTGTTATCAAGGTCACCTTCAATTAAAGCGTCGAACTGTTCTTGTGTCCAAGTGAAGGTATCGTCTTCTTCCTCATCTTCGGGGAGTGAATCAATGGTATCATCTGTCAAGTCGCGTTCCATTGAGGAGCTAGCTTCTCTATAGGAACGGTTAAACTCTCTGACAAAATCTTTGTAGACATTAGCGTACAGTATCTGGGTCGTAAAGAAAAGTACAACAGAAGCAACTGCGAGAGATGTTCCGATAATGGCCATTGTTTTTCGTTTTTTGAGATTGGCAATAAGTCCGATAATACCTAAGATCAACGCGACAATAGCGATGGAAAACGATAGATAGTTAATAAACGGGATCCAGGACCCTAAAAGTGCGATGGCTCCAAAAATGGTTGCTAAAATCCCTAAAACTTTTTGTTCTTCTGGTTTCATTTGAACGTTTTCTCCCTTCATCGAGTGAATGGATTCCTATCCACGGTAGCTAGTGCTTATTATAGAGAAAATATTCTCCAATGTCAATTCAGACTAAAATAGTTCTCTAGGAAACTTTTTTCTTGACATCTCTTCTGAAAGTGATAAAATAGTTCTCATGGAAACTTAATTAGTTCTCCTGAGAACTATATTCAATCGTGAGAAAGGAGCAATCATGGACAAGCCGATGTTGATTTTTAAACGCTTTGGGCACCAGGTTCACCTGATGGTACAGAAAGAAGCTAAGCGATGTGGCATTGAATTTATGGGTGGACCGCAAGGGCAGGTTCTGCGTTTTTTAGATCATTGTGAACAAAAAGAGGAACTGGTCCTGATTAAGGATATCGAGCAGGAACTCAATATTACTAAATCTGTGGCGAGTAATTTGGTCAAGCGCATGGTACAAAATGGTTTGATCGAGTTAGAGGCGAGCCCCAGCGATAAGCGGGCAAAATTTGTTCACCTGACGGAGAAATCGCGTTCGCAGATGCAAAAAGTTAAAGCTTTTTTTGATCGGATTGATCAGAGTCTGCTAGAGGGTGTTTCAAAGTCAGACTTGGCAATCTTTGAAAAGGTACTCGGGCAATTGCAAGAAAATGTTGAGAAGATAGGAGGAGAGAATGAAGAAACTCGCTAAACGTATTACAGGAAAAGAGTGGGGGATGATTGTTCTTACGATTCTTTTCACTTGTTTCTCGGTCTATCTCGAGTTAGAGGTACCGACCTACATTTCACAAATTACAGAGTTACTCGGAACGTCTGGAACGCAGTTGGATGCACTCTGGTCACCAGCTGCGAAGATGATTGGTTTGTCTTTATTGGCTTTCTTTTCATCTGTTATGGTTGGTTTCTTTGCCGCTCGCGTTGCAGCATCCTATACAACCCATCTACGCACTGATGTATTTCATCAGGTTTTGGATTTTTCGCAGACAGAGATCAAACGTTTTTCAATCCCAAGTCTTTTGACTCGGACGACCAATGATATCACTCAGATTCAGATGCTCTTTACTATGGGCTTACAGGTAGTGACTCGTGGGCCTATCATGGCCATCTGGGCCATTGGAAAAATCCTTGGGAAGTCGGAATACTGGCTCTGGGCAGTCGTTGTGGCTGTTATTGTGAATGTCTTGATGACCACTATTCTCATGACTCTGGCCTTTCCAAAACAATCGGTCATCCAAAAATTGACAGATAAACTCAATAGCATCACTCGTGAAAGCTTGACTGGGATTCGAGTTGTTCGTGCATACAATGCGGAAGATTACCAAGATGAAAAATTTGAAGCAGCCAATGATGAAGTGACGCGTCTCAACCTCTTTGTCAATCGATTGATGGCGATTATGAACCCGATTATGATGGCGATTTCAAGTGGATTGAGCTTAGCCATTTACTGGATTGGTGCCTATATCATCAACGGCGCAAGTTTGGCGGAACGTTTGCCACTCTTTAGTGATATGGTGGTCTTCATGTCCTATGCTATGCAGGTCGTGATGGGCTTCCTTCTCATGGGAGCACTCTTTATCGTTCTTCCTCGTACCTTGGTTTCGGCAGGACGTATCAATCAAGTATTGGATCTGCATCCTTCTATTGAAAATCCTAGTCATGCACAGACGGCGGATCCTTCAATTCAAGGACAAGTAGAATTCCGTGATGTGACTTTCCGCTACTCTAAAAATTCTGAAGCAGTCGTGGAACATGTCACCTTCAAAGCAGAAGCGGGTCAAACCGTAGCCTTCATTGGATCGACTGGATCAGGTAAGTCCACGCTTGTCAACCTCTTGCCTCGTTTTTACGACGTTTCAGATGGAGAAATCCTAGTGGACGAAGTTAATGTTCAAGACTATGACTTGGAAGATTTGCGCAATAAAGTCGGCTATATTCCACAAAAAGCTGTGCTTTTCTCTGGAGATGTCAAGGGGAACTTGAACTTTGGTAAGAGCAAAGAAACTCCTCTAAGCGAGGCTGCTATGTGGCAAGCCTTGGAATTGGCCCAGTCTAAAACCTTTATCGAGGACAAGGAAGCAGGTCTTGCATCAGAAGTAGCCCAAGGCGGAACCAACTTCTCAGGAGGTCAAAGACAGCGTTTGGCCATTGCGCGTGCCTTGGCTCGTAAACCAGAGATTCTCATTTTTGATGACTCCTTCTCAGCCTTGGACTACAAGACGGATCGTATCTTACGCCAAGAGCTAGCTGAGAAAACAAAATCCATGACCAAGCTCATCGTAGCACAACGGATTTCTACCATTATGGACGCCGACCTGATCTTAGTCTTGGATCAAGGAAAAGTCGTGGGACAAGGCACCCATAAGGAACTTCTAGCTACCAACGAAGTCTACCAAGAAATTGCCTATTCACAACTATCGAAGGAGGAATTGGAACATGGAAAATAAGAAAATGTCTTTTTGGAAATATTATAAACCTTTTCTAGCAGGTCTCCAACTTCCCCTACTAGTAGCGGTTGTAGCAGCTGTATGTTCAAGCATCATCACTGTTTATGGACCAACCAAGATTAAGGAAATTACCAACTTGATTTCAGATGGTTTGATGACGGGAATTGACCTAGAGGCTGTTTCAAGTATTGCTAGCTTTTTAGTGATTCTCTATGTACTTGGTGCTATCCTCAACTATACACAGGCCTATATCTTTTCAACCAGTATCCAACATTTTTCAAAACGTTTGCGGACAGCAATCGCTGAAAAGATCAATCGTTTGCCTCTTGGCTATTTTGATCGTCATTCGCAAGGGGACACTCTATCTCGTGTGACCAATGATGTGGATACGGCGGCGCAATCTCTCAACCAAAGTCTCGGAACAGTTATCTCAGCCAGCTTCTTGTTGATTGCTGTTTTGGTGACCATGTTTGGGATGAACTGGATTTTAGCTCTGGTAACGGTTGTCTCAACCTTACTAGGATTTGTGGCCGTTTCTATCATTATGGCTAAGTCACAAGGTTACTTTAAAGCCCAACAAAATAATTTAGCGGCCGTCAATGGTTATGTGGAAGAGATGTACTCTGGCCACAATGTAGTGACCAGCTACAACGCAGTGGACACCTCCAAAGCGAGATTTGCAGGTTTAAACCAGGACTTGCATGATAGTATCTGGAAATCTCAGTTTGTCTCTGGTATCATGATGCCAGCCATGTTCTTTGTTGGGAACTTTAGTTATGTCCTAGTCATTATTGTTGGAGCTGCATTAGCGCTAGAAGGGCATATCACTATAGGGATTATTGTAGCCTTTATGGTTTACGTACGGACCTTTTCCCAGCCCTTATCACAGATTGCCCAAGGGATTACGAGCTTACAACAAGCGAGTGCAGCCATGGGACGTGTCTTTGAATTTCTAGGTGAAGCTGAGATGCAGGATGAATCCCATAAGGAAAGACAATTGGCTCATATGAAAGGAGAAGTAGTCTTTGATCGCGTATCCTTTGGTTATACACCAGAACGCACCATCATCCATGATTTTTCCGCGACAGCTCATGCAGGTCAAAAGGTCGCTATCGTTGGGCCAACTGGAGCTGGTAAGACAACCATTGTCAATCTTTTGATGAAGTTCTATGAGATTGATAAGGGAAGTATCCGTATCGATGGTGTCGATACCAAGGATATGAAGCGCTCAGAAGTACACGATGCCTTTTCAATGGTCTTGCAAGATACTTGGCTCTTTGAAGGAACCATTCGAGAAAATCTCATCTACAATCAAACAGGCATCAGCGATGAGCGGATGATGGAAGCTAGCAAGGCTGTAGGAATTCACCACTTTATCATGACCTTGCCAGATGGCTACGATACTGTTTTGGATGATACCGTGACCTTGTCTGTTGGACAAAAACAGCTCTTGACCATTGCTCGTGCCCTTCTCAAGGATGCACCGCTCTTGATTTTGGATGAAGCGACATCCTCAGTCGACACACGTACAGAGGAATTGATCCAAAAAGCCATGGACCGTTTGATGGAAGGCAGAACTTCCTTTGTCATCGCCCACCGCTTGTCAACGATTCGTAATGCAGATTTGATTCTTGTCATGAAAGATGGAAATATCATCGAGCAAGGCAATCACGAGGAGCTGATGGCGCAAGGTGGCTTCTATGCGGATCTCTACAATAGTCAATTTACAGAAGACGAAGCAGAAGAATAAATCTAAAGAAGGCTTGACGGCCTTCTTTTTCTGCACTATACTAGAAGACAAACGTCTCACCTGTAGACGAAAACAAGGTAATGAATGAGAAGTATAAATGAAAAATTATCAAGAATGGTATCGAAATATCAGCTCCAGACTAACTAGTCATCCCACTCTTTTATTTCTGTTACGCAGTTTCAATCGTTTGATGACAGTCGCCATGCCCCTGGTCTATCTGATCTTGCTAGTCACCACTTGCCTGAAACTAGAACTTGGTCAGCAAGTTGGGGTTTATGTGCTTATTCCTGCATCAGGATTTGTGGTCTTGTCCCTGTTTCGTAAGAAAATCAATCACCCGCGACCTTATGAAACTTGGGATATCAGTCCCCTGCTTGAAAAAGATAGTTCGGGAAAGTCTATGCCTAGTCGCCATGTCTTTTCGGCAACCATCATCTCCATGGCCTGTCTGCATGCTAGTCTACCTGTTGGCTTAGCATGCTTGCTCTTCTCAGCTTTGCTGGGATTGGTGAGGGTTTTAGGTGGTGTGCATTATCCAAAGGACGTCTTGGTTGGCTATATTTGCGGTCTGTTGTGGGGGTTCCTTTTCTTCCTATTCTGACATGTAAGTTAGGCTGGTCCTACAACCACTTACTGCTTCATATAGACCACTTGCTTTTTTGCCCTTGTATTCCTATCTTAGCTTTGATATAGTAGAGTCAGAAAGGAGATGTGATGAAGTTACGAATTGAGATTGACGGCAATTTAGAGGAGACTGAAATTGTCATCAAGACCCCCACTTTGACAGATGAAATTGCAGACTTGCAACGGCTCTTGCAAGAGTCAAAGGCTCCGAGGTTGACTTTTTACAAGGGGACAGGTGAATATTATCTAGACCTTTCAGAAATTCTCTTCTTTGAAACAGAAGGGAGCAAGATTTACGCTCATACCCAGAAGGAAGCCTATGAGGTTCGCCTCAAACTCTATGAGTTGGAGTCCATCTTACCTCGCTATTTTAGTCGAGTGTCCAAGTCAACGATCACAAACATCCGTCAGATATACTCGGTGGACAAGTCCTTTTCAGGAACGGGCACCATTTCCTTTTATCAGACGCACAAGGAGGTTCATGTCTCACGGCATTACCAATCCCTCCTAAAAGAAAATCTAAGAAACATGAGGTAAAAAACATGAAAAAGAAAGCATTTGGTATTGTTTTATTGGTTTTAGCAGCTTGGATCTTGCTGCAAGGAAATTTTGGCATTCCTTCTTTGGATGGTAAAATATGGCCTTTGCTAGGTATTGTTTTTTTTGCTTATAAGTCCATTGAGTCCATCCTTAGACGCCATCTAACTTCAGCAGTATTTACAGGTTTACTAGCCCTCATCATTGCAAATTACTCTTATGACTTGTTACCAGTTACAAATCATTCTCTCATCTGGGCTAGCATCTTGGTGGTACTCGGTGTTGGTTATCTGACACATTCAAGTAAGTTCTGGCATGAAAAAAAGTGGTGGTACAATGGAGAAAAAACAGTCATTACGGATAAGGAAGTCGTATTTGGAAGCGGGACTTTCTATAAGCAAGATCAAGATATTGTAGACGACCAAGTGGAAGTCGCGTTTGGGGGTGCTAAAATCTACTATGACAATGCAGAGATGTTAGGTGATTTTGCGACTTTAAATATTGAAGTGGCTTTCGGAAATGCAACAGTATATGTCCCACAACACTGGCGTGTCGATTTGAAAGTAGAAACATCCTTTGGTGCAGCTAAGGCAGATGCTCCTGTAGCATCAACCAGCAAAACTTTGATTATTCGTGGGGAAGTTGCTTTTGGTAAACTTGGAGTTGTTTACGTTAAATAAAAAAAGTCTCCTAATTTCCTTGCCAAAATAGAGAAAGTGTGATAACATAGTACGGTATGTGGTGCTAGCACATCCGCTATATTAGATCTAATAGGAGGAAAACACAATGGCTAAAGTATGTTACTTTACAGGTCGTAAGACTGTATCAGGAAACAACCGTTCACACGCGATGAACCAAACAAAACGTGCCGTAAAACCAAACCTTCAAAAAGTTACTGTTCTTATCGATGGTAAACCTAAAAAAGTTTGGGCTTCAGCTCGTGCTTTGAAATCAGGTAAAGTTGAACGCGTTTAATAAAAATGAAAAGACCGCTTAGGTCTTTTTCTTTTGCTCTAAGGATAAAACCATTTGAAAAATAGAGTAAATATCCGCAGATACAGTATTCTGCTTTTACACTTGGGCTGAAATATGATAAAATAGAGTATCAACTAGTTGAGGTAAAAAAAATGACTGTAAAAATTAATACAAAAGATGGTCAAATCGAACTGACAGATGAAGTGATTGCAACCGTAGTAGGTGGTGCCGCAACTGAGATTTTTGGTGTGGTCGGTATGGCTAGTAAAAATGCCCTCAAAGACAATTTCCAAGCCCTTCTTGGTAAGGAAAATTATTCTAAGGGTGTTGTCGTGAAGGCAGCCGAAGATGGTAGCATCGCAGTTGATGTTTATACCGTATTGAGCTACGGAGTAAAGATAAGCGAAGTGTCAAAAAACATTCAAGAGCGTGTTCGTTTTAGTTTAGAAAATCAACTAGGAATTACTGCTCAGACTGTGAATGTCTACATTCAAAATATCAAAGTTGTAGGAGAATAATCGTGTCAAAAATTACTACCAGTTTATTCCAAGAGATGGTGCAGGCTGCATCAACTCGTTTGAATAAGCAAGCAGAATATGTCAATTCATTGAACGTCTTTCCAGTTCCAGATGGAGATACTGGGACAAACATGGGAATGACCATTGAAAATGGTGCCAAAGAAGTAGCAGATAAGCCTGCTTCTACTGTTGGAGAAGTAGCGAGCATTCTTGCTAAAGGGCTCTTGATGGGTGCGCGTGGGAACTCAGGGGTTATCACTTCTCAGCTCTTCCGTGGCTTCTCTCAAGCTATCAAGGAAAAAGATGAATTAACAGGTCAAGACTTGGCTCTTGCCTTCCAATCCGGTGTCGAAGTAGCTTATAAAGCGGTTATGAAACCTGTTGAAGGAACCATTTTGACTGTTTCTCGTGGTGCAGCCATTGGGGCTAAGAAAAAAGCCGAGGAGACAGATGATGCTGTTGAGGTCATGCGTGCAGCCTTGGAAGGTGCGAAAGCAGCTTTGGCTAAGACACCAGAAATGCTTCCAGTCCTTAAGGAAGTTGGTGTGGTAGACTCAGGTGGTCAAGGTTTGGTCTTCATCTACGAAGGATTCCTTTCAGCTCTTACTGGTGAATACAGTGCGTCTGAGGACTTTGTAGCGACTCCTGCCAACATGAGTGAAATGATCAATGCAGAGCACCATAAGTCTGTGGCTGGACATGTTGCAACTGAGGATATTACCTTTGGTTACTGTACAGAGATCATGGTAGCTCTCAAACAAGGTCCAACTTATTCTAAGGACTTTGACTACGATGAATTCCGTAACTACTTGAATGAACTCGGTGACTCGCTCCTTGTTGTCAATGATGATGAAATCGTCAAAGTTCACGTCCATACAGAAGATCCAGGTCTTGTCATGCAAGAAGGTCTCAAATATGGTAGCTTGATTAAGGTAAAAGTGGACAACATGCGTAACCAACACGAGGCGCAAGTTGAAAAAGAAGCAACTCAAGGAAACAAGCCTGCTGAAACAAAAGAGTATGCCCTTATCGCAGTAGTAGCTGGTCAAGGTTTAGCAGATATCTTCCGTGCCCAAGGTGTGGATTATGTTATCGAAGGCGGGCAGACGATGAACCCTTCAACAGAAGACTTTATCAAGGCTGTTGAACAGGTCAATGCTCGCAACATTATCTTCTTGCCAAACAACAAAAATATCTTTATGGCAGCTCAGTCTGCGGCTGAAGTGCTTGAACTACCTGCTATTGTGGTAGAAGCACGTACAATTCCTCAAGGGTTGACGAGTCTTCTTGCCTTTGATCCTAGCAAGTCTATCGAAGAAAACAAAGAACGCATGACTGCAGCCCTTGGTGATGTCGTAAGTGGTAGTGTAACAACAGCCGTTCGTGATACAACTATCGATGGATTAGCAATTCATGAAAATGACAATCTTGGTATGGTAGATGGGAAAATCCTCGTGTCAAACCCTGACATGCACCAAACCTTGACTGAAACTTTGAAACATATGTTGGACGAAGATAGTGAAATCGTGACTTTCTATGTCGGAGAAGACGGAAGCGAAGAACTTGCCAATGAAATTGCCCAAGAAATCGCAGAAGAATTCGAAGATGTTGAAGTAGAGATTCACCAAGGTCAACAACCCGTATATCCATATCTTTTCAGTGTGGAATAAAAATTTAATTGATTAAAAAGAAAGTTGATTTTGCAGCTTTCTTTTTTTATGACATTTGTCATATTTCCTAGTGACAGAAGCATCTAGCTCCGCCAAATTCAAAAGACTATAATTGAAGTATGAAATGGAGGAAGAAGAAATGAAAAATAAAATGATTGTCGCAGTGAGTTTAGTAGCAGCAGGAGTTATGACCTATCTCATGTTTTCAGGATTGGACGAGGGTTTCTACCATTTTCCTTGGGAGCTCTTTGCTGGCTTTGGAATGATGTCTTGGCTTGTCAGAGAAGGTTTGAAATTGGTTAGAGATGTGAAAAAGGAGTTTGAGAAATGAAAAAAGCAATCATCTATTTCTTTATCAGCCTGTCACTCTTGGTATGGTTAGTGGAAATGTTTACTGGTTGGTTTGACCAAACCTTGCTTCGCCAATTCATTCGTGGTGCTTGGGGTTTTGGATTTATGATTTTCGTTGTTTTCCCTATGGGAATGAAGTGGTTGAAAGGAGAATCTCATGACTGTGATTAAAGTTGAGAAATTGAGTAAGAAAATAAAAGACAAGGAGATCTTGCGGAACATCTCCTTTGAAATCAACGATGGTGAATGTGTCGCCTTGATTGGACCTAACGGGGCAGGGAAGACAACCTTGATTGATTGCCTCTTGGGCGACAAGTTCATGAGCTCAGGTCAGATAGCTATTCAAGGCTTTGCACCAACAGATCCTCGATTAAAGCAGCTTATTTCTATCTTGCCTCAAGAAAATACGGTGGTTCAAGACTTGAAAGTGAAAGAACTTTTATCATTTTTCAAGTCACTTTATCCTGACAGTCTTTCAGACAAAGAAATTGATGACTTGCTGAGATTCTCAGACAAGCAGAAAAATCAGCTAGCGGGCAAGCTATCTGGTGGGCAAAAACGTTTGTTCTCTTTTGTGTTGGCACTAATCGGTCGTCCGGAAATTCTATTTTTAGACGAGCCAACTGCTGCCATGGATACCTCGACACGTCAGCATTTTTGGGAAATTGTTAATCAATTAAAGAAAAATGGTGTTACCATTGTCTATTCTTCTCACTATATCGAAGAGGTAGAACATACGGCTGACCGCATCTTGGTCCTCCACAAGGGAGAATTGATTCGCGATACGACGCCTTATGCCATGCGTGGTGAAGAACAGGAAAAACATTTTACGGTACCTCTAACTTATCAGGAAGTTATCAGCACTTTGGACCAGGTTCAAGAGATTGAAATCAAGCAAAATGCTCTTTCCTTCACAACCAAAGAAGCCAGCCAGGTATGGGAAGCCTTGCAAGAACAGGGCTGCATGATCGAAGAAATTGAAGTTCGCAATCGAACTCTCTTAGACAGTATCTTCGAAACGACTCAAGACTAAAGGAGATTGACGATGAAAAATATGACAAGTCTCATGAAAGTGGAAATCATTCTGATGAAACGGCAAGCAGTCTACTACTTGCTATCCATCGGACTTCCAAGTGTGTTTTACCTTATCTTTTCTGGTATGATGTCAGGGTCAGATATTCCAGAAATTGCTCTTCAAGCCTATCTTTTTGCCATGACGCTCTTTAGTATCATGTCAAGTGCTTTTTTCAGTATCCCAAGCACACTCGAGTCTGATAAGACAAACAACTGGCAAAAATTGATTCAACATTCTCCCGTATCTATGGTAGAATATTATGTATCAAAACTGTTCAGTACCCTACTGACTTTCTTGTTATCAATTACAGTTGTCTTTTCAGTTGGTCATTTTGTCCGTGGAGTGACCCTGCCTTGGCTTGATTGGTTGGTGATTGGAGCTATTTTGCTGGTCGGAAGCGTGGTCTTTATCAGCATGGGTGTCTTGGTGAGCTTGCTTCCCAGTGCTCAACTGATGACGGTTATTGGAAATATTGCCTATATTGCTTTGGCTGTCCTAGGTGGACTCTGGTTCCCTTTGAATTCCTTCCCAGAATGGCTCCAATCCATTGGAAAACTGACTCCAACCTATCAACTGATGCAGGTCGTCTCTACTTATTTGGAGCACCACGAATTTAATATTCTTTCTGCCTTGGTTGTGCTAGGCTATACAGTTTTCTTTGGTGTACTGGTAATCCAGCTGAAAAAAAGGATTGAGGTAAAATAAATCTATGTTGGAAAAATTTAAAAACATTCATTATATGTTTCATATTTCAATTGTGTTTATCATCTTTCCTATAGCGGGTGTCATCGTTGGAGATTACCCGCTTTTAACCTTGCTATGGACCCTACTATTTGTACTTGCCTTCTATTCGGTTTTAATCAGTCAGAATCGCACCGTGCAGTGGCTAGCATGGTGGTCCATGCTTGTCTACATTTTTTATACATCTGTTTGGCTAAGTTCAGGTTTCACATGGTTTATCTTTTATTTATCCAATCTCCTTATTTATGAGCTGGATGAGATTTCTTTTCACTCTTGGCGTTTTGTCAGTTTTATTGTCCTGCAACCATTTATTCTGACCGGAATCTATATGGTCAATCATGTTAGTCCCTGGCAGCTACTCTTTTTCTTGGTGACCTTTATCTTTTCCGATGCAATGACCTTTGGTCTCTATCGAATTCGGATAACAGAAGAGCTAAAAGAAGAAAAGATGAAACAAAATGCCAAGCTCAATCTTTTCTTGGCTGAAAACGAACGCAGTCGTATCGGTCAGGATCTTCATGACAGCCTAGGTCATACCTTTGCCATGTTGAGTGTGAAGACGGACCTTGCCCTCCAGCTTCTTCAAATGCAGGCCTATCCTCAAGTGGAAAAAGAATTAAAAGAAATTCATCAGATCAGTAAAGAATCCATGAATGAAGTCCGTACAATTATCGAAAATCTTAAAACAAGAACCCTTGCTTCCGAGTTTGCGACTGTTAAAAAAATGCTGGAAATTGCAGGAATTGAAACGGAAATCAATCACCAACTAGATACAGCTAGCCTAACTCAGGAATTAGAATCAACGGCCTCCATGATTTTACTTGAGTTAGTGACCAACATCATCAAACATGCTAAAGCATCGAAAGCTTACTTGAAATTAGAACGAACTGAGAAAGAACTCATTCTAACAGTGAGAGACGATGGTTGTGGCTTTGCTTCTCTAAAAGGAGATGAGCTCCATACCGTTCGAGACCGTGTCCTTCCTTTTTCAGGAGAAGTAAAGGTAATCAGTCAGAAACAGCCAACGGAAGTGCAGGTTCGACTACCTTATAAGGAGAGAAACTAAGATGAAACTACTTGTTGCAGAAGATCAAAGTATGTTGCGAGATGCGATGTGCCAGTTGCTTATGTTTCAACCAGATGTAGAGACTGTCCTACAAGCCAAGAATGGACAAGAAGCCATCCAACTCTTAGAAAAGGAGCCCGTAGATATCGCCATTCTTGACGTAGAAATGCCTGTTAAGACAGGCCTCGAAGTCTTGGAGTGGATACGAGCAGAAAAGCTAGAAACAAAGGTGGTTGTGGTGACGACCTTCAAACGTCCCGGATATTTTGAACGTGCGGTCAAGGCTGGAGTGGATGCTTATGTCTTGAAAGAAAGAAGCATTGCAGACCTCATGCAAACCTTGCACACTGTTCTCGAAGGACGCAAGGAATATTCGCCTGAATTGATGGAAGTGGTGATGACGCACCCCAATCCGTTAACAGAGCAAGAAATCGCTGTTTTAAAGGGAATCGCTCAAGGTTTGTCTAATCAAGAAATCGCGGATCAGCTTTATCTATCAAATGGAACCGTCCGAAACTATGTCACCAATATTCTTTCGAAACTAGATGCTGGTAATCGAACAGAGGCAGCCAACATTTCAAAAGAGTCTGGTTGGCTTTGATAAGAAGGGTTAAAAAATTCCGAAATGACAACTTGAATCAAAGGAAATCCATACCAGAAAGTAGGAGGCAATTTTGCCTCCTTTTCTTTGTTTAAAAAAGTAGTTATAACTAGTGTCAAAGAGTTAAAAGATCAGAATAAAAATGAAAAATATCTTGACAATGAAGGAAAAATTGTGTTATAATAATAGACGGTACTTTTTACTTTTGGTCTCTCAAAAGTGTACAGGGACGTGCTGACAAATGTTGCAAAAGTACACACAGATGGTAGCTGTCACCAAGTGTATCATCACCAAAAATAAAAAAATACAGGAGAATGTAGATGCCTACAATTAACCAATTGGTTCGCAAACCGCGTAAATCAAAAGTAGAAAAATCTAAATCACCAGCTTTGAACGTTGGTTACAACAGTCATAAAAAAGTTCAAACAAACGTTTCTTCACCACAAAAACGTGGTGTTGCAACTCGTGTTGGAACAATGACACCTAAAAAGCCTAACTCTGCCCTTCGTAAATTTGCTCGTGTACGTTTGAGCAACCTTATCGAAGTTACTGCCTACATCCCAGGTATCGGACACAACTTGCAAGAGCACAGCGTGGTGCTTCTTCGTGGTGGACGTGTAAAAGACCTTCCAGGGGTACGTTACCATATCGTCCGTGGTGCACTTGATACTGCAGGTGTTAACGATCGTAAACAAGGCCGTTCTAAATACGGTACTAAACGTCCAAAAGCATAAGGAAAGGGGATAAAGAGAAATGAGTCGTAAAAATAGAGCTCCAAAACGTGACGTATTGCCAGATCCGCTTTACAATTCACAACTAGTTACTCGTCTTATCAACCGCGTTATGCTTGATGGTAAACGTGGTACAGCTGCTTCAATCGTTTACGGTGCTTTTGAGCAAATCAAAGAAGCTACTGGTAACGATGCACTTGAAGTATTTGAAACAGCGATGGAAAACATCATGCCTGTACTTGAAGTACGTGCACGTCGTGTTGGTGGATCTAACTACCAAGTCCCAGTTGAAGTTCGTCCAGAACGCCGTACAACACTTGGACTTCGTTGGTTGGTAACCATCGCTCGCCTTCGTGGTGAACACACAATGCAAGACCGTCTTGCAAAAGAAATCTTGGATGCTGCGAACAACACAGGTGCAGCAGTTAAGAAACGTGAAGACACTCACCGTATGGCTGAAGCTAACCGTGCCTTCGCACACTTCCGTTGGTAATAAAATGATACTAAGGGCGTTAAAAAAGCGACTGAAAATTAGGAAGCTTGACGCAGAATCAAAGATTCTAGGAAAGCTTATCTATTTTCCGAGCTTTTAGCCCGAGTTCAATTATGATGCTAGGAACGGTAAGGATGCAAGGTGAAAATAGGAAACTGACGCAGTATTCGACGAATACAAGGAAGTTTATCTTTTTCATATTCATACAGCATCCCGTTCCGGCTCAAATCGGCTAGCTAACTTTAGCCCGAGTTCAATTCAACTTTCCATTTCGTAAGTTGAAACCAACAAAAACATGAAAACATTGAGAACGGGTAGGTCCTGCCTATCCGTTTTTATTAAAATCGTGTTATAATAGAATAGAAATCAAAAATAAATAGGAGAAACAAACCTCATGGCACGCGAATTTTCACTTGAAAAAACTCGTAATATCGGTATCATGGCTCACGTCGATGCCGGTAAAACAACAACTACTGAGCGTATTCTTTACTACACTGGTAAAATCCACAAAATCGGTGAAACTCACGAAGGTGCGTCACAAATGGACTGGATGGAGCAAGAGCAAGAACGTGGTATCACTATCACATCTGCTGCGACAACAGCTCAATGGAACAACCACCGCGTAAACATCATCGACACACCAGGGCACGTGGACTTCACAATTGAAGTACAACGTTCTCTTCGTGTATTGGACGGTGCGGTTACTGTTCTTGACTCACAATCAGGTGTTGAGCCTCAAACTGAAACAGTTTGGCGTCAAGCAACTGAGTACGGAGTTCCACGTATCGTATTTGCCAACAAAATGGACAAAATCGGTGCTGACTTCCTTTACTCAGTAAGCACACTTCACGACCGTCTTCAAGCAAACGCACACCCAATCCAATTGCCAATCGGTGCTGAAGATGATTTCCGTGGTATCATCGACTTGATCAAGATGAAAGCTGAAATCTATACAAACGACCTTGGTACAGATATCCTTGAAGAGGATATTCCAGCTGAATATCTTGAACAAGCACAAGAATACCGTGAAAAATTGATCGAAGCAGTTGCTGAAACTGATGAAGATTTGATGATGAAATACCTCGAAGGTGAAGAAATTACTAACGAAGAATTGAAAGCGGGTATCCGTAAAGCTACTATCAATGTTGAATTCTTCCCAGTATTGTGTGGTTCTGCCTTCAAAAACAAAGGGGTTCAATTGATGCTTGATGCGGTTATCGACTACCTTCCAAGCCCACTTGACATCCCAGCGATCAAAGGTGTTAACCCAGATACAGATGAAGAAGAAACTCGTCCAGCATCTGACGAAGAGCCATTCGCAGCCCTTGCCTTCAAGATCATGACAGACCCATTCGTAGGTCGTTTGACATTCTTCCGTGTTTACTCAGGTGTTCTTCAATCAGGTTCATACGTATTGAATACTTCTAAAGGTAAACGTGAACGTATCGGACGTATCCTTCAAATGCACGCTAACAGCCGCCAAGAAATCGACACTGTTTACTCAGGTGATATCGCAGCTGCCGTTGGTTTGAAAGATACGACAACTGGTGACTCATTGACTGATGAAAAAGCTAAAATCATCCTTGAATCAATCGACGTTCCAGAACCAGTTATCCAATTGATGGTTGAGCCAAAATCTAAAGCAGACCAAGACAAGATGGGTATTGCCCTTCAAAAATTGGCTGAAGAAGATCCAACATTCCGTGTTGAAACAAACGTTGAAACTGGTGAAACAGTTATCTCTGGTATGGGTGAGCTTCACCTTGACGTCCTTGTTGACCGTATGCGTCGTGAGTTCAAAGTTGAAGCGAACGTAGGTGCTCCTCAAGTATCTTACCGTGAAACATTCCGCGCTTCTACTCAAGCACGTGGATTCTTCAAACGTCAGTCTGGTGGTAAAGGTCAATTCGGTGATGTATGGATTGAATTTACTCCAAATGAAGAAGGTAAAGGATTCGAATTCGAAAACGCAATCGTCGGTGGTGTGGTTCCTCGTGAATTTATCCCAGCGGTTGAAAAAGGTTTGGTAGAATCTATGGCTAACGGTGTTCTTGCAGGTTATCCAATGGTTGACGTGAAAGCTAAGCTTTACGATGGTTCATACCACGATGTCGACTCATCTGAAACTGCCTTCAAGATCGCTGCATCTCTTGCACTTAAAGAAGCTGCTAAGACTGCACAGCCAGCTATCCTTGAGCCAATGATGCTTGTAACCATCACTGTTCCAGAAGAAAACCTTGGTGATGTTATGGGTCACGTAACTGCTCGTCGTGGACGTGTAGATGGTATGGAAGCACACGGTAACAGCCAAATCGTTCGTGCTTACGTTCCACTTGCTGAAATGTTCGGTTACGCAACAGTTCTTCGTTCTGCATCTCAAGGACGTGGTACATTCATGATGGTATTTGACCACTACGAAGATGTACCTAAGTCAGTACAAGAAGAAATCATTAAGAAAAACAAAGGTGAAGAATAATCTGTCTTCGCAATAGAAGGAAGTCACTTGGTGGCTTCCTTTTTTTGTCTTTAACTATTCATTTTTGCTGAATATAGTATACAAATTTGGTCGCTAAGTGAGAGAGTTACTAATTTTATCCAGAAAGAAAATATTCTAATTTGATAAATTAAAGTAAATAAAGGTTCCTAATTCCGTAGAAAAGTTAATAAAAATGAGAAAAAGATTCATAAATACACTTTTAGATAGAAAATTCAGAAAATTGCTTCTTTTATCTTGAAAATTTTTGAAAAAATGGTATGATAGTAACAAGCTATTTTTAAGAGAAGAGAAAGGGGAACAATGGAGAAAATCAGTTTAGAATCTCCTAAGACGGGGTCGGACCTAGTTTTGGAAACACTTCGTGATTTAGGAATTGATACCATATTTGGCTATCCTGGTGGTGCAGTCTTGCCTTTGTATGATGCGATATATAATTTTAAAGGCATTCGCCACATTTTAGGACGCCATGAGCAAGGTTGTTTGCACGAAGCTGAAGGATATGCCAAATCAACTGGAGAGTTGGGTGTTGCTGTTGTCACGAGTGGACCGGGAGCTACAAATGCCATTACAGGGATTGCAGATGCCATGAGTGATAGCGTTCCCCTTTTGGTCTTTACAGGTCAGGTGGCGCGTGCAGGGATTGGGAAGGATGCCTTTCAGGAGGCAGACATCGTGGGCATTACCATGCCAATCACTAAGTACAATTACCAAGTTCGTGAGACGGCAGATATTCCTCGCATCATTACGGAAGCTGTCCATATCGCAACGACAGGTCGTCCAGGGCCCGTCGTGATTGACCTACCAAAAGACGTATCTGCCTTAGAGACAGATTTCATCTATTCACCCGAAGTGAATTTGCCAAGTTATCAACCGACTCTAGAGCCAAATGACATGCAAATCAAGAAAATTTTGAAGCAATTGTCAAAAGCCAAGAAACCTGTTTTATTGGCAGGTGGTGGAGTTAGTTATGCAGAAGCAGCTACAGAACTCAATGAGTTTGCTGAACGTTACCAAATTCCAGTCGTGACCAGTCTTTTAGGGCAAGGTACGATTGCGACGAGTCATCCGCTCTTTCTTGGAATGGGAGGCATGCACGGGTCTTTCGCAGCTAATATTGCCATGACGGAAGCCGACTTTATGATTTGTATTGGTTGCCGTTTCGATGACCGATTGACTGGAAATCCCAAGACCTTTGCTAAAAATGCCAAGGTTGCTCATATCGACATTGATCCAGCCGAGATTGGTAAGATTATCAGTGCAGATATTCCAGTGGTGGGCGATGCTAAGAAAGCCTTGCAGATGCTACTAGCAGAACCAACTGTTCATAACAATACTGAAAAGTGGATTGAAAAAGTCACCAAGGACAAGAATCGAGTTCGTTCATATGATAAGAAAGAACGTGTGGTCCAACCTCAGGCCGTTATCGAACGCATCGGTGAGTTGACGAATGGGGATGCCATTGTTGTCACAGACGTAGGGCAACACCAAATGTGGACAGCTCAGTATTATCCTTACCAAAATGAGCGTCAGTTAGTCACTTCAGGTGGTTTGGGTACTATGGGATTCGGAGTTCCTGCAGCTATCGGGGCTAAGATTGCCAATCCGGAAAAAGAAGTTATCCTTTTTGTCGGTGATGGTGGCTTCCAGATGACCAACCAGGAACTAGCTATTTTGAACATTTACAAGGTACCGATTAAGGTAGTCATGTTGAATAACCACTCCCTAGGAATGGTTCGTCAGTGGCAGGAATCCTTCTATGAGGGTAGAACTTCCGAGTCAGTCTTTGATACACTTCCTGACTTCCAGCTGATGGCACAGGCTTACGGCATTAAAAACTATAAATTTGATAATCCAGAGACGATAGAGAAGGATCTAGAAGTCATTCTGGAGGATGTACCGATGTTTATCGAGGTGGATATTTCTCGTAAGGAACAGGTTTTACCGATGGTACCAGCTGGTAAGAGCAATCATGAGATGTTGGGGGTGAAGTTCCATGCGTAGAATGTTAACTGCAAAACTACAAAATCGTTCGGGAGTCCTCAATCGCTTTACAGGTGTCCTATCTCGTCGTCAGGTCAACATTGAGAGTATCTCAGTTGGTGCGACAGAGAACCCCAATGTATCTCGTATCACCATCATTATTGATGTAGCTTCTCATGATGAAGTAGAGCAAATCATTAAACAACTGAATCGACAGATTGATGTGATTCGTATTCGAGATATCACAGATAAACCACACTTGGAAAGAGAAGTTATCTTGGTGAAGATATCTGCTCCTGCTGAAAAACGTGCAGAAATCTTGGCCATTATCCAACCTTTCCGTGCAACGGTAGTAGATGTGGCTCCAAGCTCCATCACTATCCAGATGACTGGAAATGCTGAAAAGAGTGAAGCTTTATTGCGAGTGATTCGACCATATGGTATTAAAAATATCGCTCGTACGGGTGCAACTGGATTTACCCGCGACTAATACTCTTTGATTTTTATTGAGTATAAAATCCAGCATAAATTTGTTAAACCAGCCTATGAGGCAATAAAAAATAGAAAAGAGAGAAAAACTATGGCAGTTCAAATGGAATACGAAAAAGATGTTAAAGTAGCAGCGCTTGATGGTAAAAAAATCGCCGTAATCGGTTATGGTTCACAAGGACATGCGCATGCGCAAAACTTGCGTGACTCAGGTCGTGATGTCATCATCGGTGTACGTCCTGGTAAATCTTTTGACAAAGCAAAAGAAGATGGATTTGACACTTATACAGTAGCAGAAGCCACTAAATTGGCTGACGTTATCATGATCTTGGCACCAGACGAAATCCAACAAGAATTGTACGAAGCAGAAATTGCTCCAAACTTGGAAGCTGGAAATGCAGTTGGATTTGCTCATGGTTTCAACATCCACTTTGAATTTATCAAAGTTCCTGAAGATGTAGATGTTTTCATGTGTGCTCCTAAAGGACCAGGACACTTGGTACGTCGTACTTACGAAGAAGGATTTGGTGTGCCAGCTCTTTATGCCGTATATCAAGACGCTACAGGAAATGCTAAAAACATTGCTATGGACTGGTGTAAAGGTGTTGGGGCAGCTCGTGTTGGTTTGCTTGAAACAACTTACAAAGAAGAAACTGAAGAAGATTTGTTTGGTGAACAAGCCGTACTTTGTGGTGGTTTGACTGCCCTTATCGAAGCAGGCTTTGAAGTCTTGACAGAAGCAAGATACGCCCCAGAATTGGCTTACTTTGAAGTTCTTCATGAAATGAAATTGATCGTTGACTTGATCTATGAAGGTGGATTCAAGAAAATGCGTCAATCTATTTCAAACACTGCTGAATACGGTGACTATGTATCAGGTCCACGTGTGATTACTGAGCAAGTCAAAGAAAACATGAAAGCTGTTTTGGCAGATATCCAAAATGGTAAATTTGCAAATGACTTTGTAAATGACTACAAGGCTGGACGTCCAAAATTGACTGCTTACCGTGAACAAGCAGCTAACCTTGAAATTGAAAAAGTTGGTGCTGAATTGCGTAGAGCAATGCCTTTCGTTGGTAAAAACGACGACGACGCATTCAAAATCTACAACTAATTCTTGTGAAGAAAAACAGAAGGCGAGTTGGGGGTACCTAACTCGCTTTTTATCTTAAAAAGTATTTGAGGAGGAGACAATGCTAAGTGCAAAAGACGTGGTGAAAGCCCACAAAGTATTGAGTGGTGTAGTAGTCAATACTCCACTTGATTATGATCATTATTTATCGGAGAAGTATGGTGCTAAGATTTATTTGAAGAAGGAGAATGCCCAGCGTGTTCGTTCCTTTAAGATTCGCGGAGCCTATTATGCCATTTCTCAATTAACAAAAGAAGAACGTGAGCGTGGTGTAGTCTGTGCCTCTGCAGGAAATCACGCCCAAGGTGTCGCCTATACTTGTAATGAGATGAAAATTCCTGCAACCATCTTTATGCCCATCACAACACCGCAACAAAAGATTGGACAGGTCCGCTTTTTTGGTGGTGATTTTGTGACAATTAAGTTAGTTGGGGATACCTTTGATGCTTCTGCTAAGGCAGCACAAGAATTTACAGTTTCTGAAAACCGCACCTTCATTGATCCTTTTGATGATGCGCATGTTCAGGCTGGTCAAGGAACAGTAGCTTATGAGATTCTTGAAGAAGCCCGTAAAGAGTCTATTGATTTTGATACAGTACTTGTACCAGTAGGCGGTGGTGGATTGATTGCCGGTGTTTCTACTTATATTAGGGAAACTAACCCGACTATTGAAGTGATCGGGGTAGAAGCTAATGGGGCCCGTTCTATGAAAGCTGCCTTTGAGGCTGGGGGACCAGTTAAACTCAAAGAAATTGATAAGTTTGCTGATGGGATAGCCGTACAGAAGGTTGGACAATTAACCTATGAAGCGACCCGTCAGAATGTTGAAACGCTGATTGGGGTAGACGAGGGCTTGATTTCTGAAACCTTGATTGATCTTTATTCCAAACAAGGGATTGTAGCAGAACCAGCCGGGGCTGCTAGTGTTGCAGCCTTGGAAGTTTTATCAGACTATATCAAAGGCAAGACGATTTGTTGTATTATTTCTGGAGGAAATAACGATATCAACCGCATGCCAGAGATGGAAGAACGTGCCTTGATTTACGATGGAATCAAGCATTACTTTGTAGTGAATTTCCCACAGCGTCCAGGAGCTCTCCGAGAGTTTGTAAATGACATTTTGGGGCCAAATGATGACATCACTCGTTTTGAATATATCAAACGAGCAAGCAAGGGGACGGGGCCTGTATTGATTGGGATTGCTCTTGCCAATAAGCATGATTATGCTGGGTTGATTCATCGGATGGAAAAGTTTGACCCGTCTTATATTAATTTGAATGGAAATGAAACATTGTATAATATGCTAGTTTAAACTAAAATAAAATTATTATCATATTATTTGCGTAATGATAACGATGGTGTTATAATGAGGGTGATGAAAGGGGGAGATTCCCATGGTTTTACAAATTTTACTTGTTGTATTGATTTTAGTGGTGATTGCATCAGTGATTACGATTAGTTCTGTATATGTGGTACGACAACAATCTGTCGCTATTATAGAACGCTTTGGTAAATACCAAAAGTTGAGCAATAGTGGTATTCATTTGCGGGCTCCCTTTGGGATTGATAGAATTGCGGCAAGAGTACAACTACGTTTGTTGCAGAGTGAAATCGTTGTAGAGACAAAGACGCAAGATAATGTATTTGTAACGATGAATGTGGCAACTCAGTATCGAGTGAATGAAAACAATGTCACAGATGCCTATTATAAATTGATGCGTCCAGAAGCCCAAATTAAATCCTATATTGAAGATGCTTTGCGTTCATCTGTACCAAAGCTAACCCTAGATGAGTTGTTTGAGAAGAAGGATGAAATCGCCTTAGAAGTTCAAAAACAAGTGGCTGAAGAAATGTCTACATATGGGTATATCATTGTCAAAACGCTGATTACTAAGGTTGAACCTGATGCTGAAGTAAAACAATCAATGAATGAAATTAACGCGGCTCAACGTAAGAGAGTTGCGGCGCAAGAGCTTGCTGAAGCAGATAAGATTAAGATCGTGACCGCAGCAGAAGCAGAAGCAGAAAAAGATCGCCTACATGGTGTAGGGATTGCAGAGCAGCGTAAAGCAATTGTTGACGGACTGGCTGATTCTATCAAAGAGTTAAAGGGAGCTAATGTTGAGCTAACTGAAGAACAAATCATGTCTATCCTATTAACGAACCAGTATTTAGACACGTTGAATAATTTTGCAGAAAAAGAAGGAAATAATACAATCTTCCTACCAGCAAATCCTAATGGAGTTGAGGATATAAGAACTCATATATTATCGGCTTTAAGAGCTAAATAAAAATATGCAGAATAATATAGTTGTGACGAATATATGTTTTTTTATTGACAGATGAAATAAAAACGTATACAATTAGGAATTGTAAAGAATAATTCAGGAGAAGAACATGGTTAAGTCAAACTTTGAAAAGGTAGAAGCAGTTGTTGGCTGGGTTCGTGATAAGAAGATCACAGGTTACCGTATCTCTAAAGAAACGAATGCGCGTGAAATGTCTATCATTGCTCTAGCACAAGGACGCGCAAAAGTTAAAAATATTTCATTTGAAACAGCTCTTAGTTTAATCGATTTCTATGAAAAAAATCATGAAAAATTTGAAGATTGAACTGTGGTTACAGGCAGATTCCTGAATCGAGTCTGCCTTTTCTTTACAATTTTAAACTAAAAAGACTGCATTCTTTATGCAGTCTTTATTTATTAGTTGAGATAACGCTGAAGGAATTCTTTTGTCCGTTCTTCTTTAGGGTTCGTGAAGAGTTCTTCAGGTTTACCTTCTTCTGCAATGATTCCCTTGTCCATGAAGATGACACGATGGGAGACGTCGCGAGCAAATTCCATTTCGTGGGTTACAACAATCATGGTCAAGCCTTCTTGAGCTAGATCCTGCATAATTTTGAGGACTTCTCCGACCATTTCGGGGTCAAGGGCAGATGTTGGTTCGTCGAAGAGAATGGCGTCAGGATTCATGGAGAGTGCACGAGCGATAGCTACACGTTGCTTTTGTCCACCTGAAAGTTGCTTCGGCTTGGCTTGCCAGTAACGTTCTCCCATACCAACTTTTTCAAGATTCTCTTTGGCAATTTTTTCAGCTTCAGAGTGGTCACGTTTGAGTACTGTCGTTTGGGCAACGATGGTATTTTCGAGGACATTCAGATTTTCAAAGAGATTGAAAGATTGGAAAACCATACCGAGCTTTTCACGATAATGGGTAAGGTTATAGCCTTTTTCCAGGACATTTTCTCCGCGATAGAGAATCTCTCCTCCTGTAGGTATTTCTAGTAAATTAATCGAACGAAGGAAGGTTGATTTTCCGCTTCCCGAGCTTCCGATGATGGAAATAACCTCTCCTTTATGGACGGTGAGAGAAATGTCTTTTAGCACTTCATTTTGTCCATAGGATTTTTTTAGGTGTTTGATTTCAAGGATTGGTTGTGTCATTATTTCAAATCCCCCGTTTGCATTTGGTTAGCACCTGTAGTGTAAGTGTCCATGTCCATATAGCGTTCGATAAAACGTAGGACACGGGTCACAGTGAAGGTGAGGACAAAGTAAATCACTGCAATGATGGTAAAGGTCTGGAAGTATTGATAGGTTTGAGTCGCTACAGTATTTCCTGAGAAATAAAGCTCGACAACTGAAATAACGTTCAATACAGAGGTATCTTTGATATTGATGACAAACTCATTACCAGTAGCAGGTAGAATATTACGGACAACCTGAGGAAGGACAATCTTACGCATGGTTTGATTGTGGGTCATACCAAGAGCGGTTGCGGCTTCGAACTGTCCCTTGTCAACTGCTAGAATACCACCACGAACGATTTCTGTCATGTAGGCACCTGTGTTGATTGAGACGATAAAGATAGCAGCCAGTGTCCGGTCGAGATTGATACCGAAAGCTTGAGCAGTCCCATAGTAGATAACCATGGATTGAACAATCATCGGTGTACCACGGAAGATTTCAATATAGACATTGAGAATCCAACCGACTAGTTTTTGTAGGCCGTAAATGGCTTTGTTTTCAGAGAGAGGAGCCGTACGGAAGACACCAATGGCAAGACCGATAATGAGACCTACGATAGTTCCGATGATTGAGATTAAAAGAGTGACCCCTGCACCACGCAAGAGCTGTTGCCAGTTTTCAGAAAGAATTTTAGCAACTTGGCTGAAGAAATTACTGCTACTTTCTTCAGTTGCTGTGGCTTCGGCAGGTTGCTCCTGAATCATACGATCCATCAGTGCAACTTGTTCATCTTTTGAGATGGTTTCAATACTAGCATTGATTTGGCTGATACGACTGTCATCTTTACGAAGTCCAATGGCGATAGCTGTATCTTCTTCTCCAGTTTTGAAACCGGGTTCTACTTGAACCATCTGAAACTTAGAGTTAGCGGCTTCAGCAGTTAGAGCTTCAGGGCGTTCCGAAACATAGGCATCAATAACACCAGCCTCAAGAGCTTGGCGCATTTGGGCAAAGTCGCCCATAGCTGTTTCTTTCTTGACACCAGGGATTTGGGAAATCAAATCATAAAGGTAAACACCTTGTTGAGAAGTGATTTTTGCTCCGCTAAAGTCCTCCAAAGATTTGGCATTCGCATAGGCAGAGTCCTTTTTAACCAATAGAACTGGCTCACTAGTATAGTAACTGCTTGAAAAAGCAATTTCTTGTTTGCGTTCAGCGGTTGGGCTCATACCGGCAATGATCATATCGATTTTGCCAGAAGTAAGGGCTGGAACAAGTCCTTCCCACTTTGTTTTTACGACCAAAGGTTCCTTGCCTAAGTCTTTGGCAATCTTTTTAGCAATTTGAACATCGTAGCCGTTGGCATATTGGTTGGTACCGTCGATTTTGACAGCACCATTACTATCGTCGTCTTGGGTCCAGTTAAAGGGAGCGTAAGCTGCCTCCATCCCGATGCGTAAATATTCGTCGGCTTGGACTTGGCTAGCTAGTCCTAATGCAAGGGCTAGGCTAGCAAGAATAGATAAGCATAATTTTTTCATGTTTTCTCCTATTTCTAGTCTAAAAATGACGTCTCTCTATTGTATCTAAAAATGGTGAGATTTTCAATACAAGTAAGCCTTTACTTATAAAAAATGATATAATGGTGAAAAGATTGAAAGGGAATCAATTATGAAAAAAAGATGGTTAGTGACTTTGGTATTTGCTTGTTTATTATTTATACCGAGCCTAGTTTTTGCAGTAGACTTTGATATCTTATCCTATCAGGGTGATTTGAATATTCATGCAGATAATACTGCAATTTTTAAGGAAACAATCACCTACCGTTTTGGAGATGATTATAATGGTCAGCTAGTTGGACTGGGAAAAGCTGGGAAAATGCCAGAAGGATTTGACATTGATCCCGACCCGACCGTTCAAGTGTCTAAAAATGGGCAAATTATTCAAAATGTTTCCTTTTATACTATGGAGGAAGAGGACGGCTACAAGGTGAAAATTTACAATGCTGGATATGCTGGAGATACTGTTCGGGTGACGGTTACCTGGCAACTATCAAATCTTCTCTTCTTATACAGGGATATAGCGGAGTTAAATTGGCAACCCTTGACAGATAGTTCTGGAGATATTAAAGAGTTTGAGTTCAAGGTCAGCTCTGAAAATCCAGCAGAGAAACTCTATTTCCATACAGGAAAACTCTTTAAGGAAGCTAGTGTCAAAAAGGTAAATGATTTCTACCAAGTCAAGATGAAAGATCTTCCGAGAAATCGTCAGGTGGAACTACATGCCTATTGGCCGAGAAGTGCTTTTGCAGAAGCTCCGGATCAAGGCTTGGTATCTGATAACCTCATTTGGTTTAAAAGAGTTGAGCTTGAAATAGCAAGTGAAAAAGCTTCGGACAAAATCGTAATGATGTGGCTTATTCCAATTGTTTTGACGGTTCTTCTGTTTGTCGGTTTAATCTTTTATAAACGTTTCAAAAAAGAAATTAGTCCTAAGAAGAAATTTGCTAAGAACCATCGCCTCTATGAGCCACCTATGGACTGGCCTCCGATGGTTTTAGCAGAGAGTGTATATTCCTTATCACTGGGCGAAATGAAACCGGGAGCAAAAGGATTTGGTCATTTTACATTTGAACGAGTCATTCAGGCTACTTTGCTAGATCTAGTAGATAGAGGGCATTTGTCTATTGAGAAAGGGGAAAAAGAACCAATTCTTAAAATCATAAACGAAAGTGGATTGGCAAATTTTGAGAAGGAATGTCTGACACTTTGCTTTTCAGATAAGAAAGAGTTGGCAATTTCGGACCTGTTTTCAGATTATCAGGTTTCACCAAGTATTTATCGTGGAGTTTTTAAAAAGGATGCAAAGCAGGTTCAGGAGATAGGAAAGCAGCTGAAACGTTCGTTTGATAGACGCATCTCTAACATTGAAAAGCGCGTTAAAGACAAGGTGCATGCGTTGCGTATTCCAAATTATTACCGTCCTTTGAGTACGGGTGAGAAGAAACTATCTCTAGCTATGTGGATTGGATTAATTGGTTCAGCCGTAGGGAGCTGGCTATTCTTCTACTGTAGTTGGAACACGTATGGTTTTGTTTCGTTCTACCTCCTCTTTTTGGGATTACTTGCTTCCATTATTTTAGTGCTAATTTATGCTGTAACATATGGGTATTATGATAATGGTGTTTTGACAGATGAAGGGGCAGAGGTTTACTATCACTGGAAGAGTTTTGAAAACATGCTTCGGAATATCGCCCGTCTAGACAAGGCTGAGTTGGAGAGTATCGTCCTTTGGAATCGCCTTCTGGTATATGCAACTCTTTTTGGTTATGCCAAAAAGGTCAGCCAATTAATGAAAGTTCGGCAAATTCATCTTGAGAATCCAGACTTAGATAGTTACATTGCCTATGGCTGGTATGCACAACTTCATACCTATACTGGACAGATGAAATACTATGCAGCGGTCGCAAACACAGCAAGCAACTACTCCGTATCTTCTGGAAGTGGTTCTTCAGGTGGAGGATTCTCAGGAGGCGGAGGCGGTGGTAGTATCGGCGCCTTCTAAAAAATCTATCGCAACATCCGAAATTATGTTATAATAGAGGACAGAAAAAGGAGTAATGCATGTATTTTATTGAAATTTTGAAGTCCATATTTTTTGGGATTGTTGAAGGAATTACAGAATGGTTGCCAATTTCAAGTACTGGCCACTTAATCCTAGCGCAAGAGTTTATCCAGTTTAAAGACCAAAATGAAGCCTTCATGTCCATGTTTAATGTTGTCATTCAGCTCGGTGCTATTTTAGCAGTTGTGGTAATCTACTTTAACAAGCTCAATCCTTTCAAACCTGGTAAAACCAAGGTTGAAGTTCGTCGAACTTGGCAATTATGGTCAAAAGTTTTCGTTGCGACCTTGCCTTTGCTATTGGTCTTTAAACTAGATGATTGGTTTGATGCCAACTTCCATAACATGGTTTCAGTTGCAATCATGTTGATTATCTTTGGGGTTGCCTTTATCTATCTTGAAAAACGAAATAAGGCGCAAGCTATTGAACCAACAGTAACAGAGTTAGACAAGTTGCCTTATAAAACAGCTCTTTACATTGGACTCTTCCAAGTCCTTGCCCTTTTCCCAGGGACAAGCCGTTCTGGTGCGACTATCGTTGGTGGTTTGTTGAATGGGACTAGTCGCTCCGTCGTAACTGAGTTTACCTTCTATCTTGGGATTCCCGTTATGTTCGGAGCCAGCGCTTTAAAGATTTTCAAATTTATAAAAGCAGGCCAACTCTTGAGTTTTGGACAACTGTTCTTGCTTTTGGTTGCTATGGGAGTAGCCTTCGCGGTCAGCATGGTTGCTATTCGCTTCTTGACTGGCTATGTGAAGAAGCACGACTTTACCCTCTTTGGTAAATACCGTATCGTACTCGGTAGTGTCTTGTTGCTCTATAGTTTTGTGCGTTTATTTGTATAAGAAAAAGCTTGAGGGAATCTTCCTTCAAGCTTTTTAAAATCCTGTTACTGTGACTCCTAGCAAACGAATGCCTTTTTCTTTTTCAGCTAGTTCTTCGTAGAGTTGAAGGGCAGTTTGAGAAATCTGACTAGCATCCTGTGTTGCTTGTGGGAGGCTTTTTCGTCTAGTTAGAGTAGAGAAGTCAGCATATCGTATTTTTAGGATAATGATTTTTCCAGCTTTGCCTTGTTGGCTGAGATTGAAAGCTACCTTTTCTGAGAGAAGAGTCAGCTCTTTTTTGATGTCTTCTTCTACGTGCAGGATTTTTCCGTAGGTTTTTTCCTTGCCAATAGACTTGCGAATACGATTGGCCTTGACCGGTGAATTATGAATGCCCCTAGCCTTTCGATAAAGATCAAAACCGAGTCTGCCAAACCGATCGATTAAAGTGACTTCAGAAACAGCCAATAAGTCTTCACCAGTATAAATGCCCATTTCATGAAGGCGTTCAACTGTTTTTTTGCCCACACCGTGAAATTTAGCAATGTCCATTTGTTTGAGAAAATCCTCAGCCTGATCTGGGAGGATGACTGTTAAACCATGTGGTTTTTGATAGTCACTAGCCATTTTAGCTAAGAATTTGTTATAAGAGACGCCTGCAGAAGCAGTCAGATGTAGCTCCTGCCAGATATCTTGTTGGATGAGGCGGGCTATTTTGACAGCTGACTTGATACCGAGTTTATTTTCCGTTACATCCAAGTATGCCTCGTCAATACTCATAGGTTCGATCAAATCAGTGTAGCGTTTAAAAATAGCACGAATCTCAAGTCCCACAGTCTTATACTTTTCATAATTTCCTGAGATAAAGATAGCTTGGGGACAGCGCTCATAAGCTTCTTTAGAGCTCATGGCTGAATGAACGCCAAAAGCTCGTGCTTCGTAGCTACAAGTAGAAACGACACCCCGACCACCTGTTTGTCTAGGGTCGCTCCCAATGATGACAGGTTTGCCCTTTAACTTGGGATTATCTCTGATTTCCACCGCAGCAAAAAAGGCATCCATGTCGATATGGATGATTTTTCTGGACAAATCATTAATCAATGGAAATATGAGCATTTTTGTTCCTTTCTAGCGTCATTTTCTATTCATTATACCTTTTTTTCTGAAAAAATGGAAAAGAGTAGTCTGACTTTCAAATATATAATACAGATAGCATTAAAATATAGTCTGTATTATAAAAGAAAGCGCTAAAAAGGCTGTTTTCTTCTTGTTGAAATCGGTTACTGTGTGGTATACTTGATTTATGAATGTAACAGATAGTTGTTACTAGAAAGAAAAATGAGGACATTAACATGGTTGTTAAGACAGTTGTTGAAGCGCAAGATATTTTTGATAAAGCTTGGGAAGGCTTCAAAGGCGTAGATTGGAAAGAAAAAGCAAGTATTTCTCGCTTCGTTCAAGCTAACTACACACCTTACGATGGAGATGAAAGTTTCCTTGCTGGCCCAACAGAACGTTCGCTTCACATCAAAAAAATCGTAGAAGAAACAAAAGCACACTACGAAGAAACTCGTTTCCCAATGGACACTCGTCCAACATCTATTGCTGATATTCCTGCTGGATTTATCGACAAAGAAAACGAATTGATCTTCGGTATCCAGAACGATGAACTCTTCAAATTGAATTTCATGCCAAAAGGTGGTATCCGTATGGCTGAAACTACTTTGAAAGAAAATGGATACGAACCAGATCCAGCTGTTCATGAAATCTTCACAAAATACGTAACAACAGTTAACGACGGTATTTTCCGCGCTTACACTTCAAATATCCGTCGTGCTCGTCACGCTCACACTGTAACTGGCCTTCCAGATGCTTACTCACGTGGACGTATCATCGGTGTTTACGCACGTCTTGCTCTTTACGGTGCAGACTACTTGATGCAAGAAAAAGTAAACGATTGGAATGCAATTAAAGAAATTGATGAAGAAACAATCCGTCTTCGCGAAGAAGTAAACCTTCAATACCAAGCATTGCAACAAGTTGTTCGCTTGGGTGACCTTTACGGTGTTGACGTTCGCAAACCAGCGATGAACGTCAAAGAAGCTATCCAATGGGTGAACATCGCCTTCATGGCTGTCTGCCGTGTTATCAACGGTGCTGCAACATCTCTAGGACGTGTGCCAATCGTGCTTGACATCTTTGCAGAACGTGACCTTGCTCGTGGTACATTTACTGAATCAGAAATCCAAGAATTCGTTGATGATTTCGTTATGAAACTTCGTACAGTTAAATTTGCTCGTACAAAAGCTTATGACCAATTGTACTCAGGTGACCCAACCTTCATCACAACTTCTATGGCTGGTATGGGTAATGACGGTCGTCACCGTGTTACTAAGATGGACTACCGTTTCTTGAACACTCTTGACAACATCGGTAACTCTCCAGAGCCAAACTTGACAGTTCTTTGGACTGACAAATTGCCATACAACTTCCGTCGCTACTGTATGCACATGAGCCACAAACACTCTTCTATCCAATACGAAGGTGTAACAACAATGGCTAAAGACGGATATGGTGAAATGAGCTGTATCTCATGCTGTGTGTCACCACTTGACCCAGAAAATGAAGAACAACGCCACAACATCCAGTACTTCGGTGCTCGTGTAAACGTTCTTAAAGCCCTTCTCACTGGTTTGAACGGTGGTTACGACGATGTTCACAAAGACTACAAAGTATTTGACATCGATCCTATCCGCGACGAAGTTCTTGAATTTGAATCAGTTAAAGCGAACTTTGAAAAATCTCTTGACTGGTTGACTGACACTTATGTAGATGCTTTGAACATCATCCACTACATGACTGATAAGTACAACTACGAAGCTGTTCAAATGGCATTCTTGCCAACTAAACAACGTGCCAACATGGGATTCGGTATCTGTGGATTTGCTAACACTGTTGATACATTGTCAGCGATTAAATACGCTACAGTTAAACCAATCCGTGATGAAAATGGCTACATCTACGATTACGAAACAATCGGTGAATACCCACGTTGGGGTGAAGATGACCCACGTTCAAACGAATTGGCAGAATGGTTGATTGAAGCTTACACAACTCGTCTACGTAGCCACAAACTTTACAAAGACGCAGAAGCTACAGTATCACTTTTGACCATCACATCTAACGTTGCTTACTCTAAACAAACTGGTAACTCACCAGTCCACAAAGGTGTATACCTCAACGAAGATGGTTCTGTGAACTTGTCTAAACTTGAATTCTTCTCACCAGGTGCTAACCCATCTAACAAAGCTAAAGGTGGATGGTTGCAAAACTTGAACTCACTTGCTAGCCTTGACTTTGGTTATGCAGCTGATGGTATCTCATTGACAACTCAAGTTTCACCTCGTGCTCTTGGTAAAACTCGTGACGAACAAGTGGATAACTTAGTAACAATCCTTGATGGTTACTTTGAAAACGGTGGACAACACGTTAACTTGAACGTTATGGACTTGAAAGATGTTTATGACAAGATTATGAATGGCGAAGATGTCATCGTTCGTATCTCAGGATACTGTGTAAACACCAAATACCTCACTCCAGAACAAAAAACTGAATTGACACAACGTGTCTTCCACGAAGTTCTTTCAATGGATGACGCATTGAGCTAAGATTTTAAATTAAATAGAAAAGGCCAGTTGGAATGAACTGCACCCCAAAAGTTAGACAGAAAAAATCTAACTTTTGGGGTGTTTTATTATGAAATTGAGTTATGAAGATAAAGTTCAGATCTATGAACTTAGAAAACAAGGACAAAGCTTCAACCAGCTTTCAAAAAGATTTGGAGTGGATGTTGCTGGCCTAAGATACATGATGAAATTAATTGACTGTTATGGAATAGAGAACGTTAAAAAGGGGAAGAATCGATACTATTCCCCAGAATTAAAACAAGAAATGATTGATAAAGTTCTTCTTGAAGGTCGTTCGCAAAGAAGTGTCAGTCTTGATTATGCTCTCCCAAACAAAGGA